>CAZTLH010000143.1:0-7257 GCA_964614335.1 uncultured Gammaproteobacteria bacterium | reverse complement strand
TCGCAGTGGTGTGTGCGATTTCATGTTCCCGCACCATGTTGGTACTATAGCTGTAATAGAGAGCGCCTCCACCCCCGGTGACAAGAACCGTCAAAACGGCCAGCAATATGACTGCATATTTGATGCTTATTGAAGTATTGGTTATGTTCATCGATGCCAGCTCATAACTGCGTATGGTGTACACACTGCTTCAGTATACACCGGTAATCACTGAACTGCCGGGGGATGCTTGGACTCCTGCTATCAATCAAGTTGATAGAATCTCATGCCATTGAGACACCCGTACCCGCTTACGAATATGGCCGTGAATCCAGAGCCCCCCACTGAAGGCCGTTGTGCTATCGACGCAGGAGCTCCCGCTAGCCAAGGATTTGCCGACTGTTTTCTCGCTCGATGGCTATGAATAGCCATAAATCGCTCGAAAATATCCAATATACCCTTGATATCGAATTTCTGGTGGGAATTACTGCTATCGACATTGTGCTATCGTCAAGGGGTACAGGTATTGATAATCTATCTGGAGTTCACGCTAGAATGTCAATAACAAGGATTTCTGTCTGTTGCCCTGATACACTAAACTGGTAAAAGTCCGACTGACCCACACTCATGACAAAGGATCGCACATGACCGCTATTCAATGCTACACGCTGGAACAATTGCAATTGGGGATGTCGGCGCGTTTTTCACGCACCGTAACGTCGGCCGATATCGCCAACTACGCCGGGGTTTCCGGTGATATGAACCCGCTGCATCTGGACGACGAATTTGGTGCCAACACCCAGTTTGGCAGCCGTATTGCCCATGGCATGCTCTCTGCCGGTTATATCTCCACCATCCTCGGCACCCTATTACCGGGACCTGGAGCCATTTATGTCAGTCAGTCCCTGCAATTTCGGGCACCGGTGCGTATCGGGGATACTGTGGTCGCCACAGCAACGGTAAAATCCATAGATATACGTCATTCACGTGTCACCCTGGAGACGATTTGCAGCGTGGGCGAAACCCAGGTGATCCGTGGTCAGGCTGTGATGCAGATCCCCGACAGCTAGTCCAGAGACAGCAAGTCAAAGCCTGATCAGGCTTTGATGACTACTTTCCGGGAACGAAACAACAAACCTGCCAATGCGGGTAACAGCACCACAGTCGCCAGCATATTGACCAAAAACATGAACGTCAGCAATATACCCATATCGGCCTGAAATTTCAGGGGCGAAAAAAACCAGGTCGCAACACCGATCGCCAGGGTCAGCGCAGTGAAGACCACACTGCTGCCGCTTTGCTCCAGTGCCAGACGATAGCCTTCCTGCAGTGACCGGCCACGATACAGAAAATGTTGAAAACCGGCGAAGATATAAATTCCGTAATCCACGCCGACCCCGACACCCAGGGCAACGACCGGCAAGGTGGACACCTTTAATCCAATTTCCAGTAAAGTCATGACGGCATAGGCAAACACGGACACCAGGGCCAATGGCAAGAGCACACACAACATGGCCCGAAAAGAACGAAAGGTCAGCCAGCATAACAGTGCCACTGCACCGAAGACATAGCCCAGTATCGGGATTTGCGCGGCCTCAACAGCCTCATTGGAAGCGGCCATGACACCAACATTATTACCGGCCAGGACAAATTTCACCTTGTCGGTAGCCAGTTGGGCTGCATTCTCTTTGACCGCCCTGATAATTCGCTCGATGGTTTCCGCCTTGTGGTCCAGCGTAAACAAATAAACCGGCATCACCGTGCAATCGCTGTTCAACAGACCACTGGAGGTTTCCACCAACGCCACCGACTGCACCAGTACCTGTGGATTTCTCGACAACACACGCCAGCGAGGATCCCCCTCATTCCAGCCGGCATTAATCATTTTGACGACATTGGGCAAGGCCAGTGCTGATTGCACACCCGCCACATTGGCCATACGCCAGCGAAAACGCTCAATCGCATCCATGACCGAAAAATCAATACAGCCATCCTTGACCGTTTCGGCATATACCGACAACACATCCACACCGATTGAGAAACGTCCGGTGATCGCCTGGGTGTCGAGATTGTAGCGTGAGTCCGGTCGCAATTCCGGCACACCGCGGTGCAGATCTCCAATTTTTATACCTGCTGCCTGCCATAGACCAAAAACCAGCAAGATTGATGCAGCCAGCACCACCCAGGGTGCCCGTCCAGGCAGTGTTAATGAGGACAGACTGCGCCAGATAAACCCCATTCTGCTACTGCCCTTGTGAACAGCCTGCAACTGGCAACCTGACAAAACCAGTGGCAACAACAGGAAGTTGGTCAGAATAATGATGGCAACACCCAGACTGGCCGTAATCGCCATCTCCTGTATGACTTCGATATTTATCAGGAGGATAGTAATAAAGCCGACAGTATCACTCAATAACGCCACACCACCGGGTATCAGTAAACGAATAAAGGCCTTCCTGACCGCCAAAAATGTGTCGTTGTACAATAGGTGATGACGGACCGCATGGACCATTTGTACGCCATGACTGACACTGATGGCGAACACCAGAAAGGGCACCAGCACCGACATCGGGTCCATACCGTAACCCAGCAATGGCAGTAAACCAAGTTGCCAAACCACAGCGACAAGAGAACAGCCCAGTATCGCCAGGCTTGCCCGCCAGGTACGGGTAAACAGCCGCAGCAGCAGTACAGTCAAAAAGATCGCAATCGCAAAAAATAATATGACCCTCCTGGCACCCTGGCTGATATCGCCAATGGCTTTGGCAAAACCGATGATATGGACATCAAGCCTGATATCAGCATGGAGGTCGCTGGTTTCAAAACGCTGACGGATATGCTGCTCCAGTAAACTGGATATTTTCAGATAATCTACGCGTTTCCCGGTTTTTGGATCCACCTCCAGCAGCTGGGCTGTAATCATGGCGCCACTAAAATCATTGGCAACCAGACGGCCGACAATACCGGCCTTCAAAATATTACTTCTGACTTTAGCCAAACCCGTCTTGCTGGCCTGAAAATTCTGTGGAATCACATTGCCGCCACTAATGCCATCCTCTACGACTTCGGTAAATCGGGTATTGGGTGTAAAAAGCGAACGAACCCGGGCGCGGTCAACCCCTGGCAAAAAGAATACTGCATCCGTTGCCTCTTTTAGAGCCTGAAAAAATTCGGCAGTAAAGATATCCCCTTTACTGACCGACAAATCGATCAGAATCCGGTTAGCACCACCAAATTGCGCCCGATGTTTTAGCAGATTGTGAATATAGGGATGCTGCATCGGCAACAACTTGTTAAATCCGGCATCGATTTGAAGACTCGTAGCCTGCCAGGCAAAAAAGAGCGTCAAAAAGGAAAACAGACCCAAAATCGTCTTTCGATGCCCAAATACCACATCGGCCAGCCAGTGCAGACGACGGACCCGGTTTCTCACGGACTACCCACCCGGGTCGTTGCCGGCCATGTCTTTGTGATACCCAGTTCTCCGACCATCAGCAACTGCTGATCAGGCAATGCCAATAATGCCAGAATCGCTGCCCGGTTCGATTGCTCCCGCACTTCGAAGCTTTTACCCTGATCCGTGCTCACAATTAACGTACCGGCTGTTCCACTGATCACAATCATGCCATCGGGTAGCTGGATCGCATCCATCAGGGTCGCCGACACGGTTATTATTACAGGCCGCCAGCTGGTACCGCCATCGGTACTGGTTAATACATGACCACGCAGGCCATAAGCCAGTAATTTGTGATTTGTCAATTCCAGCAAACCAAACAACGAGCCCTGGTAGCCACTGTCAATCGTCTCCCAATGCCGGCCCAGGTCCAGTGATCGGTAAATCCTGCCTGCTTCGGCGGTGATAAAAAGACCTGAGCTTGTGACAGTCAGACGATTGAGATGATAGTCCTCTTCGGCATTGACCATACATTGCTGCCAGTGCACACCGCCATCGACAGTCCTCAGACAACTGCCGTAAGCACCGATAGCCAAACCATGATGGGAATCCGAAAAATGGATATCAAACAAGGGCGTGTTGCCTTTCGGATCGGCATGCTGCAATTCCCAGTGCTCTCCACCATCTATGGTATGCAGAATTACAGCATCATGACCGACCACCCAACCTTCCAGAGCAGTAATAAAAAACACCCGAACCAGCAAGGCCCGGGTCGGAACCACAACCTGAGGCCAGTTTTTAACGTCATCATCCGACAACAGCAGATCACCGAAGTCCCCTACGGCAATCAGGCGCGGTCCGGCATGGGTGATGTGCAGCAGCAGGGCAGAGGCTGCCAAGGGTTGAATTTCACTATTTTCGGCGACTGCGACCTGTGGGCTCAACCACAAGCTCACATAAAGTACGATGGCCGAAACCAGCCTTCCAACGAATCGGAATACCGGAAACCGTCCCGAATTCAATGCCACCGTTACCGCTGCCGGACAGTCAGAATCTATCTGCGACCGGCACGCCGCAATGCAGATGGGGTGAAGTCACGTCGCCTGAGTTTGACACTCATATCATAGGTGACCGGCTCTTCATTATTCAGACCAAGCACCAGATAACGCCCTGATTGCAGATCATAATGGACCTCAGCCGCAGTCCATAAACTCGGTGTCTCATAGTAATTGATAACATGACCTTCTGAAACCCGCCACAATTGATCGCGATTATCGTATTGATCGACTGCCAGAATCTGCCAGGAATCTTCATCGAAATAGAATGTCCGACGTTTATAGACATGTCGGGCTCCTGGTTTCAGGGTTGCCTCGACAACCCAGACCCGGTGCAGTTCGTAACGCAAATAGTCCGGATTCAGGTGCATCGGCTTGACAATCTGGGCGTATTTCAGTGCGCCACTGTGGATAGGATAACTGTTATAGGGCACATAAAGCTCTCTTTTACCTGTCAGTTTCCAGTCATAGCGTTCCAGACTGCCATTGAACATATCCAGTTGATCGCTGGTAGCCAGACCATCAGAAGCCGTACGCGGGTTATCAAAAGCTACATTTGGCGCCCTTCGTACCCGTCGCTGACCCGGATTATACAACCAGGCCTTGCGTGCTTCCCGGCTCTGGTTCAAGGTCTCATGGACCAGTAATACCTGCCCGGCCAAACGCGGTGGTGCCGTAACTTTCTGCTTGAAATAAAACACCACATTGTTCAGTGATGCCTCGGTGGCACCAACAAGGCTATAGGCATACAAAAATTGATCGAGAAACTTGACTGCGGTATAACTGCCGTCACGTTGCACCGGAATCTGCAGGTAATGACGCTCCGCCATGACCGGACGAAACCGCAGCAAATGATTCCAGATCACCTGCTGACCATTTTGTGGTATTGGAAAAGGGATCCCAATCTCTGCACCGGTAACCCCGTTGCCGCCTTCCACCAGCTTCGCCGTTGTGGCATTCTTCCTGGTCGCCTGGTAAATCCTGGCAGGAGCAGATGCACTGCGGTGACTCGGATACACCTTCATGTAATAATCCGGATAGGCCTTCAGCAGGGCCTGATCGCCGGCAGTGAGTTGTTTGGCATACTGCGCAACATTGCTGCTATCGATACGAAATAACGGCTTCTCGTCCGCATAGGGATCGGGATGGTGGCCACCGGTTTTAAAGCCGGCAGGCGCATGTATGATACCACCCTTCCAGGCCGGAATCGTGCCGGCCGCATTCCCTGCTTTTTCTGCACCTACCGGTGTTAAATCCTGTCCCAGCCGGGCAGCTTGTTCGGTGCTGACTGCCGCTTGTACCGACACAGAACAGGCCAGCAACAGCAGCGGAAATAATGAGTATATTCTGTCATTTTTCATAATGTTGGCCTCTTTCAGAATGAGTATTTAACACTGGCCGCTACGAAATCTCTGTCATGTATCAGGTTATATCGGCCAGCCCCATAATAAGTCGTATAACTGACGTCGTATACCCATTTCTGCTGCCAGGTCGTCGCCACACCAAGGGTCAGGGCCTTGCGACCTTCAACAAAATTGCCACCAGGTCCTGGTGACACACCCGAGACATCATGCTGGAACGAAAAACGTGGAGAAATATTCGCGCCGGCCACCGCATTCAAATAATCCAGACGACCGGCAATCCGGTAACCCCAGGAATTGGCATCGGGGAAATGACTGGCGTCTTCAGCGGGCTTGCCGGCATGGGCGCCGATACTGGCATGGATCGGATTGCCACTGGTATAGGTACCCGGCCCATCCAGACGCAAAACATTCTTGTCCGGCATATTGCTGACCATGTCCATGGCGGCTTCACCAAGCAGAACAAACTGATCCGCACCAAAGACCTGCGAAAATAACTTTGTTGCAGTGGCCTGTACCTGGGTCACGTCACGGCGGATAAACCCTGGGATATAGGTATTGAAACCGACCCCACCTGGCGCTACCTGATTGGTCACCGCCAACAATCGACCCGCCGGACTGCCGATCAGTGCCAATGGTGACAACGCCGCAAACAATAATTCAGCATCATCCACCTGCAGAGGAACATCCTTGTGCAGTGAAATCTCACCCTGCAAGGCAACACCGCTATCATTCAAGGTAGTATTAAAACTGGCACCGAATAGCTGAATGTCTTCCGGATATTCGATCAGGTAACCGGCACTCCCGGCATAATCACCGGCCAGCAACCCGGCCAGTTTACCGGTTCTGGCATCAACCGTGGGTCCGAGCACACCACTCCGGGCACTGATGATCGGCAAACGACTGTGGTAATTGAGATAAAACAGACCAAACTCGGTGTCATTGATACTGGGGGCGGTAAAATGGTAGGCGAGGCCATATTGACCGCCATCTTTGGCATAGCGGTTTGGATCCCGCGGAACCACCGCACCCACCGGACCCACCGGTGGTGCCGAAGGCCCTGACGGCAGGATATCCGGGACCGATCCAAACCCCAATACCACCCGTTTTCCGCCTTCGCCAGCAAAATCATTGGTACTAAAATAAGAGCCCGCAGGGTCGATCTTGGTTTCCTGCCACTGCAGCTGATAGAAGGCCTCGGCACTGGCATTATCTGTCACATCCACCGATGCGGAAATCAACGGGACCGGCACCAGTGCCTCACGCAACTCGGCACCAGGCACACGCAGCGCAGCCACATCGATCGGATTGATGGCATTGATGCCGTTCTGGATAAATGTACTTTCGCCCCAGTTCAGGATCTGGTTACCCAGTCGCAACTGGGCATCTTTGCCGGCGACACTGAATCGACCCCAGACATAGGCATCCAGCAGGTCAATCTTGCTGCCGACCAGATCCAGGGCATCAT
>CAZTLH010000142.1:5267-7302 GCA_964614335.1 uncultured Gammaproteobacteria bacterium | reverse complement strand
CGCGCCGCCAGATGGGCGGTGAAAGCCGGGTAGTGTTGTTCGATAATCTGATACAAATGAGTGATACACTCACAGGCCACGGTCTTTCGGCCATGACGGAAAACCGCAACTGCTTCACGAATCGCAAATCTACACTGGATTGGTTCTATCTGGCACAATACCCCAATCAAAATACGATGACTGGCATGAACATAGCAATAAACGATACTCTGTATAAACGTGTTGAAAAAAAAGGTTTTCGTCCTGCCCATGTAGCAGAGGTGGGAGTCCATGAGCCGGAATCCTCCAATATATACCGCTACATCCTGAACGGGGTGCGTATCACGCTGGTGGAGCCTGAGCCAGGTGCCATCCGCCATATCAAATCGCATTTTCAAGGCAGGGATAACGTAGCCCTGCATGAATGTGCCATCTGCGATTTTGATGGGGAAATTGAGTTGGTTAAAGACGGCCCCTCCACCTTTGTGGCAGATCTTCCGGCGAGCCCGGCCCTGGTGAATGATGGATTTGTACCGAAGGCACAGCATAAATTTAAAGTGCCAGCCAAACGCATGGAGGCAGTGGATGATGGCAGTATTGAACTCCTGTCCATCGATGCCGAAGGCAGCGAATGGTTTGTGATCAAGAACCTGGTGAGCCGTCCACGGGTACTTTCAGTCGAAACCCACGGCGCAGTCTATGTGAACCCCTACTTTAATGAAATTATGGCCTGGGTGCGAAAGGAAGGTTATACCACCTGGTACAAAACCAAAACCGATACTGTGTTTGTGTGCAAAGTCGATTGGGTGCCCTCGCTTGTGGAAATATTCCAGTTGAAGACGATGGAAGTACGCATCAGACTGCGTCGCTTCCGTAAATCTTTATTCAGGAATTTCTCTTCTTGAAAATTGCTTTTGACGCCCGATGTTTTACCCGCTCACTGGATTCCATTGACCGGGTCTTAAGGGTGCTGGCGCTTGCCGCTGAGTCCGCCGGTTGGGATTACGAGTTCTGGGTGGATGGAGAATTACGCCATGATGCGAAGATATACCGTTCCCGCTGCCGTTCAATGCTTGCAGAATCCCGGACAAACATCGACATGATGTGGTCTCCGGAAATGAGCTGTTTCCCCATAGCACAGCCTTCCGTTGCCACCTTGCATGACGTAAACCCTCTTTTGCCGGATGGCCGAAATGCCCTGTCCCGTTATTGGCGCATTCGGAAATATAGCCGCAGGGTTCATCAGACCCTGGATCATCTCCAGGCCCTGGTTACGGACACCGAAGACGCCCGAATACGGGTCGGCGAGGCCTTCACAAAAGCCCGACCCCTGCTGTCCGTTGTGCCGCTCTTTGTTGATCCCAGGATACGTCCGATTGTAGGCGAAAAAGGCGCGGCCCTGCTTTCCCCCTTTGGCCTTTCTCCAGGCTACCTTCTTTTTGTCGGCAGCATGCGTCGTCATAAAAACTGGAATGGCCTCATGCAGGGCTACGCCCGGCTGCCTAAAGCACTCCAGATCGCCCATCCCCTGGTCTTTGTCGGTCGTTGCAAACGCGTACGTAAAGCAGCAGTTGAACTCGCTGAACAGTTGGATATTCACCAATCCATTCATATTACCGGAGTCGTGGATGAATCTACATTACATGCCTTTTACGGTGGCGCACGATTATTGGTCTGTCCGAGTTTTATGGAAGGCTTCGGCTTTCCGGCCCTGGAAGCACTGGCCTGCGGTGTCCCGGTGGTGGCCTCGAGTCGAACCTGTATTCCGGAAGTCCTCGGGGCAGCAGCACGTTATGTCGACCCCTCGTCGCCGCAGAGTATCGCTGAGGGTTTGGAACAGGTACTGGAAGACAACACTCTACGAGATCGCCTCATTGAATCCGGCTTTACCCAGGCCGCCAGCTATTCTCCAGAACGTACCGCAGCGGCTATGTTACGGGTTGTAGAGCGTGTACTCCGGGAAACGAACTGAAGCCAAAGCAGGAATTCCAGCCAGGATCATGAAGCCGAAGAAACATCAGACCAATATCTTTGCTCGTTCAGCGGCTACTCACAC
>CAZTLH010000142.1:0-5167 GCA_964614335.1 uncultured Gammaproteobacteria bacterium | reverse complement strand
TGAAGCCGAAGAAACATCAGACCAATATCTTTGCTCGTTCAGCGGCTACTCACACCGGACTTCATCAGGGCCAGCACCCCGGCCAACAATTGTTGTGGTGTCGGTGGACAACCAGAGATCCGTACATCGACAGGCAGTACTTTGGCCACACCGCCAACACAGGCATAATTACAGCCGAACTCGCCACCATCGATGGCACAGTCACCGGCCGCAATCACCCATTTTGGTGAAAGCATGGCGTTATAGGTGCGAATCAGCGCCGTTTCCATATGCCGGGTTACCGGGCCGGTCACCAACAGCACATCGGCAAAACGTGGTGAGGCGACAAAGTGCACACCATAACGGGCGATATTGTAATAGGGGTTGCTGAGGGCATGGATTTCCAGCTCACAGCCGTTGCAGGAGCCTGCATCCACCTCACGAATCGCAATACTGCCGTGGAAGCGTTTTTTCAAACCCCGCAGGACCTCAATACCGAGTGCTTCCAGATCGTTGTTGTCCTGTTTTTCGGTCAGTATGCCCTGTTTGCCGATACGTTTTAGAATCGAAAACATGCGACGACCTATAGATCCTGACCAGAGTAACTGCCATTGACTGATTTGTTGCAGACCGGAAAATCCGGCACCATATTGCCATCAATCAGTTGTTCCAGGGCTGGCCAGTTCAAACAACTCGGATCCCGTGGATAAAAACGGCCGATCCTGCCATGCTTATCAAAACGTACATAGCTGATGATTTCCCCACGCCAGCCTTCGACAATACCAATCCCCTGGGCAACGGTGATCGAGTCTGGCCAGGGGTTGACATAGTTGCCTTCGGGCAGATCAATCAACAATTCATGCATCAAATTCAAGGCGGCGTAAACCTCATCTGCACGCAGTTGCAAACGGGCAGCGACATCCCCGACGGTAGAGGTTGGTACCTGCAGACTATAGGTATCGTATGGTGCATAGCCATGTTGACGACGGACATCATAATCCAGACCACTGGCCCGTCCGACATAGCCCAGGGTGGCCATCCCGGCGGCAGTGGATAAGGGCAGAAAACCCGCACCAACCAGTCGTTCACGCAAGGAATCATTGTCATTGAGCATGGGCATCAGTTCTGCCAGCGCATCCCGTAAACGGGCATGCAGGGCCAGTATGGCTTCGATACCTTCATCGAATAAAACCACACTGACCCCACCAGGGCTAACGGTATCCATTAACAATCGATGATGAAATAATTGCAGATTCAAACGCAACACATCTTCACGCAAACGGGAAAATTGTGATTGGGCAAAGCTAAAGCCCACATCATTACAGATCGCACCAATATCACCGATGTGATTGGCGATACGCTCCTGTTCAGCCAATACGGCACGCACGGCCAAGGCACGCGGTGGTGGCGTAACGTTCACTGCCCGCTCCATGGCCATGGCAGCTGCCCAGGCGTGACCGACTGCGGTATCACCGGAAACCCGGCTGGCCAATCGTAATAATCCGGCAGGATCACGACCCACTGCAATTTTCTCAATGCCTTTATGGGTGTAACCCAGGCGTTGCTCCAGACTGAGAATTTGTTCTCCAACGGCCTGGAAACGAAAGTGTCCAGGCTCAATAATACCGGCGTGGACGGGTCCTACAGGTATTTCGTACACCCCGGAACCCTGGGCCTGTAAAAAAGGATACTGATCATCCGGCGGGGTCGTGCTGTCCGGAACCACGGTGTGGTTTTTCCGCAGCGGAAAGACGTCTTCCGCCCAGGCTTGATGCCGTGTCCAGCGACGCGGGTCGGGATGACCATCAAACGTAATGCCGAACAAGTCACTGGCGTGACGCTCAGCGCGGTTGGCTGGTGTAAAAACAGGGGTGATGGAGGCAATATGTGCGGTCTCAGACGCGATCGATGTACAAACCAGCACATAATCACCGAGCTTTTCGACAACAAGATTCACCCGCATATCCTGCTCACATTCATCTGCCCATAATGCACACCAGCGGCATTCGTTAGTTGCCAGGACCTGTGCCATTTTGACCCAGTCCTCGTGATCAATGATGAGCAAATGAGCCGGTTTCATGTCCCCGGCAGAACTGTGACGGACGAGGATATGCTCATCTTCGCAACAGGCCAGGATTTCGGACAGCCAGTCAAAACGGTTCATAGCATACCGGCTCCTGTAATCAGACGGGTAGTCTGGTCAAACCATTGAGCCAGAAAATCCGGCACAGACAGGCCCAGCCACAGCACCAGTGCCAATTGCACGACCAGCGGCCAGACATAGGCATGCGTGGCCTGCTGTCCTTCAGGGGGGGCACCAAAAACCATTGGCTGAATATGCCGAAACAGACCGGCACAGGCCACGGCCAGGCCGATCAACAGGGGGATCACCAGTAATGGAGCCTTGGCTATGGTCGCAGTGATCAGGATGAATTCGCCGGTGAAAATCCCGAAAGGTGGAAAGCCCGCGATCGACAAGGTGCCAATCAGCAGTAACCAGCCGACAGCCGGCTGGGTCTTGATCAGACCACGTATCCGTTCAATCGACTGTGTTCCGGCAATATGACAGGCATGACCTACGGCAAAAAACAGCGCAGACTTGGTCAGAGAATGGGCCACCATATGCAGCTGGGCACCAAAGGTTGCGAGCGGTCCACCGAGCCCAAAACCAAAGGTCATCAAACCCATATGCTCAATTGATGAATAACTGAACAGCCGTTTGACATCACGCTGGCGATGCAAAAACAGGCCGGCTACCGTGAACGAAACCAGACCAAAACCCATCATCAGCATACCGGCCAGATGGGGATTATAGTGACCTGCACCTTGCGCCAGGGTGCCGTCCACAATCATTTTCATCCGCACAATGGCATACAGTGCCACATTCAATAGCAGACCGGAGAGCATTGCCGACATCGGTGTCGGCCCTTCGGAATGGGCATCGGGCAACCAGGTATGCATGGGCACCAAACCGACCTTGGTGCCATAACCCACCAGTACAAACACAAAGGCAATGACCACAATGGCCGGCTGCAATTTGGCAGAATAAAATGTCAGATTGGCCCACAAAATGGCGTCTTCTGGATTCTGGATCACTTGTGCAGCAGCAAAATACAATAACACGGTGCCAAACAGGGCCAGGGCAATACCGACACCACACAGCACAAAATATTTCCACGCCGCTTCTACAGAGTCCGGTGTGCGGTAAAGACTGACCAACAGTACCGTGGCCAGTGTGGCACCTTCGGTGGAAACCCACAAAACACCCAGATTGTTGGTGACCAGGGCCAACACCATGGTCAACATAAAACTCTGGAAACTAAAAAAGTACAGCCGCATACGACTGCTGGCCACACGGCCAGTCGCCAGGTCATGGGCCATATATTGTTGTGAAAAGAACGAGGTGGTCATACCGACAAAGGTGGTCAGAATGACTTGATAAATATTGAAGCTGTCGACGCGAAACTGATCAGTTACACCCCCCAGTGTGCCTTGTTGCAGGATGATCCAGCCCAGCCACAGACTGGCGGCGAAACCCAATGCACAAAATGCCGTGTTGAATACCGCGGCCAGACGATGCTGACCGAAAACAAGCTCGAAAAGACCACCTGCCAGTGGTACAGCCAGCACCAGATACAGCGCATCCATCACTCACGCTCCGACAAATGATTGAGTTTATCGACATCCAGCGAATCGATACTGTTGCGTATGTGCAGGAAAAAAACACCGAAAATGATTGCAGCCACCAAAACATCAAATGCCACACCCAGCTCGACCACCATCGGCATACCGTGGGTGGCCGCAACTGCAGCGAAGAACAGGCCATTTTCCAGTGACATGAAACCGACCACCTGGGACACTGCACGTGAGCGTGTAACCAGCATCAAAAAACCAAGCAACACCACGGCGGTACTGATGGCAATAATATTGCGTGTAATGGAAACCGAAAACTGTTCAATCGGTTGCGCCACATAGTAGCTGAAGATCACCAGGATCGCGCCCAGCATCAGCACCGAGGCTGGATTACCGATTTCATCCGGATCTTTATGAATATTCAGTCGTTTGACCAGGCGTTGCAATAGCCAGGGAATGAATATGGCCTTGAGGGCCAGGGTCAGCAAGGCGGAAATATAGAGATGAGGCTCCTGATTGTCATAGGCGACCAGTGCCGTAGTCGCTGCTACCAGCGCACCCTGCCAGGCAAATAGATGAATAATCGACATCACCCGGGACAGGGCCAGCAAGGCGAAGGAGGTAAACAACACCATGGCCGCAAGTGTCAGAATGGTTTGCTGCGCCAGGGCCAGATGGGCAAACTGGGAGGCGTCGGTCAAGCCCAGTGAGATCAGTTGGCCTCCAGAATAATTCATCAGTTTACTTCCAGAATAATGTGGCTAAGCAGACCGATCAATGCCAGGGTCAGTGCCAGAGTCAAAAATGCGGGCACCCGGAACAGCCGCATCTTGGCCAGATGTGTCTCGGCCACGGCCAGCACCACACCCAGGATAGCCAACTTGACGACCAGCAGCAAAGCCGCAGTGACGATGGCATCGGCTGTGACTGTTAGTGCAATACCCCAGGGAAAGAAAATATTGACAATCAGAACCGCATAGATCAATAGCTTGATCTGGGCGGCCCACTCCAGCAACGCCAGATGTCGACCACCGTATTCCAGAATCATGGCCTCGTGGATCATGGTCAATTCGAGATGGGTATTGGGATTGTCCACCGGAATTCGACCGGTCTCGGCCAGACTCACCAGCAACAGACTCAATAAAGCGAACATCATGGAGGGTCGGATGACCAGACCGGCCGACAGGTTGTACTGGATGACCGTTGACAGATTGGTGCTGCTGGCAATCAGGGACAGGGTGAAGACTGCCATCAGCATGGCCGGTTCGGCCAGGGCAGACAAGGTCATTTCACGGGATGAGCCCATACCACCAAATGCCGTGCCCACATCCATACCGGCCAGGGCCTGAAAAAACCGTGCCAGAGCAAAAAATCCGGCCAGGGCAATCACATCTGCGGTGGCTGAAGTGATCAGATTGACCGCCAGCAAAGGAACGACGGAAGCGGCCAGCAGCAAGGCACCGGCAACGATATACGGGACACCACGACACACGCGAGAGACATTCTCAGCCAACCGCACCCGTTTGCCGCGTCGCCACCTCACGGCCAGTGACGG
>CAZTLH010000141.1:0-7325 GCA_964614335.1 uncultured Gammaproteobacteria bacterium | reverse complement strand
TCTACCTGTATCTCTTAGTTGTTTCTGTGTCTTTGGTCTCTGGTTTTATTTTTTTCTTACTTTTTTGTGTGTTCTTATTGTAGTCTTTTGTTTTTGTGATTTTATCTACGGTGTTATGTTAGTTTTTTTTTTTTTTTGCGCTCATCAGACGGCATACGAGCTTCGCCTTAGTCTCGTGGGCTCGGAGATGTTTATAAGGGGCAGGGGCTGTGTGACCCACAATCTGGGTACCGGTCACGGTGTTTCAGTACTGGAACTGGTAAAAGCGTTTGAGCAGGCCTCCGGCAAGTCGGTACCCTTCGAGATTGTTGAGCGACGTCCCGGAGATATTGCGAGTTGTTATGCCGATCCCGGTTTTGCCAATCGGGATCTGGGCTGGCAGGCGGAAAAAAATCTGCTACAGATGTGTAAAGACACCTGGCGCTGGCAGTCGCAGAACCCCACCGGCTATCCCTGAGTGGGCCTGGTTTCGAGCAACTCGATCCAGTGCAGGACGGGTATATGGGCGGCTGTAGCCAGGTGTAACTGGCAGCCCACATTGGCGGTGGCAATGAGCTCGGCCTCGTTGTCTTCGAGGGCCGTAATCTTGTTGTTGAGTAACTGGGTGGACAACTTTTTTTGCAGAATGGAATAAGTCCCGGCCGAACCACAGCAAAGATGGGCATCGGCGACGGGCACCACGGTGAAATGTAGTCGTTGTAACAATTTTTCGACCCGGCCACCCAATTGCAGGCTGTGTTGCAGACTGCAGGGTGTGTGAAAGGCGATCTTGCACCCGCTGCCATCAATGCCCAATTGCTCAATCGGCAGGGTTTCCAGGAGTTGCGACAGATCACAGACTTTGGCGACAATGGTTTTGGCCTTGTCGGCGTATAGCGGATCATCGGCCAGTAAATGGTCATATTCCTTGAGCATGGCACCACAGCCACTGGCGCTGGCAACAATCGCTTCAGCGCCTTGTTCGATTTCTGGCCACCAGGCATCGATATTGTATCGCATCAACACCCTGGCCTGTTCCGGTGCCGACAAATGCTGGTCCACAGCACCACAGCAGCCAGCCGATGGTGGGAAAACGACGCCGATCCCCAGCCGATCGAGGATCCGGGTCGCGATGGCTGTGGTTGCCGGTGTCGCTGCGGCCTGCACGCAGCCTTGCAGCAGAATCACACGTCGCGCATGATGTCGTTGCGGAAGGATTCCAACCTGCTGTGTTTTCGGCAACTGTTTACGTAGATTTTCCGGTAGGACGCCACGTAACCATTGCCCGGCTTTAAGCAATACGGTGAAACGTTGCGGGTAGGGCAAGATGGTGCGCAGTGCCTTGCGAAAGAGACGATCCGCCAGCGGTCGTGGCAGTTGTTGTTCCAGCTGCAGACGCCCGATATCCAGTAACCGACCATAATGAACACCGGACGGGCAGGTAGTTTCACAGGATTTGCAGCTTAGACAACGATCGAGGTGAACCCGGCTGTCCTGGCCGATCGGTTGCCCTTCCAGCATTTGCTTGATCAAATAAATCCGCCCGCGCGGTCCATCACGTTCATCGCCCAGCAGCAGGTAGGTCGGACAGGTGGCGGTACAGAATCCGCAGTGTACACAGGCCCGCAGAATCTGCTCAGCCTGTTGGCCGTTATAGGTATCCAGCAAGGTTTGGGGTAAGGAAGTTTGCATTCAGAGCCCCGGTGTTGTCGTAGCCGGATACAACCGACCCGGGTTGAACAGTCCTTTCGGGTCGAAGGCCTGTTTCAGACGTTTTTGCAGGGCCAGCATGGCGGTGGGCAGGGGTTGAAAGATTTCGACTCCGGGTCCGGCACCACGAAAACAGCAGGCATGGCCACCTGCGGTCTGCGCATATTCCCGGTAATCCGCTGCGGTCGTCGCTGTGTCTTGCGCTTCACAACACCAGTGCAAGGCGCCGCCCCATTCCAGGATTTGTTCGCCGGCTTCTTGACGCAGTGCAGTTGTTGCAGGTACAGAAAGACGCCACAGTCGACTTGCTGTGGAGAATGCAGGCAGGGTTTGCTCCCTAAGGGCGGTCCAGAAGGCTAGACCATCGGTGTTTTCCTCACCACCGATAACTGCGATGGCACCCTGTACGGCATCGCCTTGTCCTGCCAGACGACAATACAGCTGATCCCGATACCAGGCTGTGGCAGTTATAGGGAGGGATTGTCTGGACCAGGCCAGCATCTGTTGCCAGGCTTCTTCACGGTTATATGACTGGCATAGTGTGATTTCCCTTTCCGGAAGTGGCAGCACCTTCAGCGAGATCTCCAGAAGCATGGCAAGGGTGCCCAGACTGCCGACCATGAAGCGGGAAATATCGTAGCCGGCCACATTTTTCATCACCTGACCACCAAAATGAAGCACCTGGCCTTGGCCATTGATGATCCGGACACCAAGCACAAAATCACGTACCGACCCGTAATGGACGCGCCCAGGCCCGGCCAGACCGGCGGCGATGGCGCCACCGAGGGTGGCATCGGGCCCAAAATGAGGGGGCTCGAAAGCCAGCATCTGTCCATGCTCGGCCAGCACTGCTTCAATCTCCCGTAATGGTGTGCCGCTTCTGGCCGTCATCACCAGTTCGGTGGGTTCATACTGGGTGATGCCACGATGCTCCGAACAACACAGTGCTTCCCCGGTTACCGAATGACCATAAAAGTCTTTGCTGTGACTGCCACAGGGTAACAGCACCCGCTCATCGTTTATGGCCTCGAGAACCTGCGCCTGCAGGGCTTTTGTGCAATCAGCGGCGGTCATGAGCATCTTCTCCACTATGGATACCACTGGCCAGACGATATTCTGCACAGTGTCGAGGGTGGGGCACGGCCTTGCCGGGGTTGAGTAATTCCAGCGGATCAAATGCCGTTTTGACCCGTAGCATTTGCTCCAGCTCTTCGGCATTGAACTGTACACACATTTGTTTGATTTTCTCCAGACCGACACCATGCTCACCGGTAATGGTGCCGCCGACTTCAATACAAAGTAGCAGGATCTGGGCGCCCAGCTCTTCCGCTCTTTTCAGTTCACCGGGTTTGTTGGCATCGAACAAAATCAGTGGATGCAGATTGCCATCGCCGGCATGAAAGACGTTGGTGACGGTCAGCTGAAATTCCCTGGATAAGCGGGCTGTACCTTCCAGCACCTGAGCCAGTTTGTTTTTTGGTACCGTACCATCCATACAATAGTAATCCGGACTGATCCGGCCGGCCGCCGGAAAGGCGGATTTTCGACCCAGCCAGAAACGGGCACGTTCTTCTTCATTGGCAGCCACCCTGACCGACACGGCCCCACAATCGGTTAGCAGTGTTGCAATTCGCTGCATTTGACTGGCCACTTCGGCCTCGCAGCCATCCATTTCACACAGCAGCATGGCCGCAGCGTCAACCGGGTAGCCGACATGGACATAATCCTCGACCGCCTGTATTGAGGCGCCATCCATCATTTCCAGACCGGCAGGGATCAGACCGGCGGCGATAATCGCACTCACCGCATTGGCGGCCTTGCTGACATCATCAAAAGCGGCCATGGCCACCCTCGCAATGGCCGGTTTGGGTAGCAGCTTGACCAACACCTCGGACACCACACCCAGCAACCCTTCCGAGCCAATGGTCAGAGCGGTGAGGTCATAGCCAGCCTGATCCAGTGCGGATGACCCGAGGACCAGCCGGGTGCCATCGATGAGTAACAACTGAATTTCCAGGACATTATGGACAGTCAGACCATATTTGAGACAGTGCACACCACCGGAGTTTTCTGCGATATTGCCACCGATAGTACAGGCGATTTGCGAAGAAGGGTCAGGCGCATAAAACAGGTCATAGGCAGCGGCCGCCTCACTGATCGCCAGATTGCGGACTCCAGGTTGCACCCGGGCAGTACAGGCCTGTGGGTCGATGGCAAGTATTTTGTTGAGACGGGCCAGACTCAAGACAATGCCATCGGCCAGCGGGGTAGCGCCAGCGGACAAACCGGTACCGGCTCCACGAGCCACCACCGGTACCTTGTGTTCATTGCATAGCCGCAAAACCTCCTGGACTTGCGTCGTATTCTCCGGCAATACCACCAGCATAGGCAGCTGCCGGTATATCGGCAGACCATCACACTCATAAACCCGCCGCTCTTCCTCGGCCGTTACGATGGCCTCATCCGGCAGGACGTTTTGCAGTGCTGCAAATAATGCCGGGGGCGTGGCGACTTTATCCGGGATTCTATTCATAACATTGGTCCGACCCCAACACCCGGTGCTGGAGGCTGGGGAAGTGGTGACGGATGTTTTGCTGGTAGGCCAGGTCCAGTGATGCGGTGACGATGCCTTCGGTGCTGTCCAGCTGACCCAGTATTTCTCCCCACGGACTGATGATCATGGAATGGCCCCAGGTGTCACGGCCATTGGCGTGATGGCCGGTCTGGGCGGCGGCGATGACAAAGCACTGGTTTTCAATCGCACGGGCCCGCAGCAACAATTCCCAGTGAGCCCGGCCGGTGGTGACGGTGAAGGCCGCCGGCAGCAGCAGGATTCTGGCATCCATGGCCGACAATTTCCGATAGAGTTCAGGGAAACGCAAGTCGTAGCAGATCGAAAGACCCAGTCGGGCGATGCTGGTGTCTGCGGTGGCAATCTCGTGTCCGGGACGCATGACCGCAGATTCCAGATAGGATTCCTCGGTACTGATTTTGACATCGAAGAGATGGATTTTGTCATAGCGCTGGATGCATTCCCCTTCGGGGCTGTAGACTAGACAGGCGGCATAGACACGGGGGTCCTGGTCGGTACCGATCAGTCCGACCGAACCGGCAATGACATACAGTCCAAGAGATTTGGCAGTCTGCGCCAGAAAATCCTGGATGGAGCCAGTGCCATAGGTCTCGGCAGCGCCCAGACGATCTTGCTCATCGACGGGCATGAGGGCAAAGTTTTCGGGCAGCAAGGCCAGTTGTGCACCCTCGGCAGCGGCCTGTTGCAGCAATGTGGCGGCACACTGTAAATTGTCCGCTACGACCGGGCCAGAATTCATCTGGATAGCAGCGACGATGTTATTCATGAAGGAGGTCTTTTTTGTAGATCAAACACCAGGGTATTGGCCGAATCCGAGCCCGGTTCGAGGACGATATCTGTCGAGGCGATACCCAGGGCGATCAGCCAGCTACGGACATCGAAGGCCCAGGCATTGCCGAGGTCACCGCCGGGGTAGCGAATCACGATCTGGCTGTTTGCTGTTTGCTCAAATTGCTGACGAATGGCCTGGATGGCCGGGATGGCCATCACAATACGACCCGTACGGGTGCGTGGCCAGTCCTGGTGGAGCAGGGTTTGCGCTGCAAGCACGGTATCGACGGTTAGCAGTGTCTGTGAGAGCAAGAGCACGACGAATAACCAGCGGTGGTTTTGTATAATGGTTCGAATCAACGGTTGCCTCCAAAATCTGTTGGTTCTTTCTGGTTGGCCTGTAATACGATGCGTTTAATCTGGGGTTTTTTCCAGTCGCCACTGATTAAATATTCGTAGCGAAGCCACTGATTGATCTGGTCCTTGAAAATCTTGTTTAATAAATAGATGGCCACACCGGCTACCGGATTCAATACGGCACTGATCAGACTGACATTGCCGCCTAGTTGCGGGGCAACCGTCATTTTCAGATCGTAGTCCTCCGCACCCAGACCGATTCTGCCATTCAGGTCCACCAGGGCAACTGTGCTGACGATGATCAATTTGTCCATCAACAGGTTGCCGGAGCTCATCTTCGCCCTGGCTTCCATTTCATTGTAACTCAGGCCTTCACCCGTGAGGTCAGAAAAGTCGAGACGAAGTCGTTGTAACAAGGCATCAGCGTTCAGCAAGCCAAGAAAGCGGCCACTGCCGGGTTTGACACCAAGGATATTGCCCTCACGGGCATGAAACAGCAGATTGCCATTGAGCAGTGAGACCTTGTAATCCGCCGGCCGGCCGGGCCACCACAATTGCCCCTGGATATCGGCGACACCGGCCTGGAGTTGTTTTTTGAAACCAAGTGAGTCAACCACCGAACCAAGATTGATACTGCCGGCCTGGAAGTTGAAAACCGTTTTGCCATGATTCGGGCCTGTTTTCCAGTTGCCATCCACCTGCATCAGTAAATCATTTCGCAACAATTGCAGGCTGTTGATCTGGAGCAGGCCGGGACTGGAGGTTGTCTCCAGGTTGAGTTGTCCCAGTTGCATATCACCATAGCGAAAATCATCAACATGGAATTTGAGATCCGGCCAGCTGTCCGGATCGCTGCCACTGGAAGAGCTGGTCTGTTTTGCTGCCGGCCAATAGAAATGCTGCATCTGAAGATTCAGGCTGGCATTGTGGTTGCCGTCGGCTTTTTTATAGTGGCCACGGCCTTGAAATCGACCACCTGAGACGGTCAGTTGCAGTGTCTGTGGTTGACCGGGCTTGATGGAGAGGTCGATCGCACCCAAAGGCCGGGACAGGGCGTACAAGTCCGGGGTAGACAGTGAAATTTTGAGTATCGGCAGCGCCGGGGAGTCCGGATTCCGGTAACGAGCCAGCAGTTGTTGCCAGGTATCCAGATTGAAGTGATCGGCAATCACCGTGGCCTGTAGTCCAGGTTTTTTGTTCTTTTCCAGCAGCTCGGTGCCCACGGCAATATTGGCAGTCTGTAGCGCCAGTGAGTTGTCTTTGCTGTTTTTTCGATATTGAAGATCGGTCTGCAAGGCTTTGCCGGCATCCAGCAACAACTCGAGTTTTTGATCTTGCTGCAGAATTTTTACAGTCAGTGGCCATTCGGTGATGCTGTCTTTTTGCAAGGGTGGTGGCAAATTCAGTGCCACGCCTTTGAGCGTGCTCTGGAGTGTGAAGATGTTCTTTTTGGTCTTGTTTTGCCAATTTCCCTGCCAGCGTAGTCGGCCGGTGGCCAGGTCTGTGTATCGATCACCGGCGAATTGCAGCAAGGCGGTCACATCCGCTTCACCATTGGCCTTGATCTCGCGGATGCCGGGTTTGAAGGTATAGAATAAATCAGTGCCTACAGGCCCGGAAAATGCCGTCGCGGTCAGACCGGTGGCCGCCACGTGGCTATTGTCAAGAACGAGTTTTCCCTGGATATCCGACAATTGTAAACCGGAAAGCAGGGTCAGGCGCTGGTTCTGAAAATGGTAGACGCCCGAGAATTTTGCGGCATGTTCTCCCCCGAGCAGATATTGCAAGTCCAGATCCAGTTCCCCAATACCAGCGGCTGACTGCAACCAGGGTTTGGTGGTGCCTTGATCGAGCTGTTGTTTTTGTAGGAATGGGAGTAGTGATGCAATTTCACCGCTGGCCCGACGGCGCCCCC
>CAZTLH010000140.1:0-7328 GCA_964614335.1 uncultured Gammaproteobacteria bacterium | reverse complement strand
GTACAAAGAACTTCACCACCGACAGCCTGCGCACGCGCCTGGCCGTCGGTCATAATGCCTTTTGATGTAGAAATTACAGCGATGCCATAACCGCCGTAGACTTTGGGCAGGTCATCTGCACCCTTGTACACACGCCGTCCTGGTGTGCTGGTTCGCTGAATTTTCTCAATAACAGGTGCTTCCATATAATATTTCAGCGCCACCTTCAACGATGGTTTGCCATCGACAGTGTCGTCACTAACTGTGCCGATATAACCTTGTTCGGTTAATACCTGCAGAATCGCTTTTTTTACCTTCGAAGCTGGCATCTGGACAGATACTTTTTCAGCCTTCTGTCCATTTCTTATGCGTGTCAGCATATCAGCAATTGGGTCCGTCATACTCATAATGTTCTAATCCGATAATTATTGGCAATCGTTAAAGCAATCAGCGTGTTCGTATTCACATCCGGTTACCAGCTGGCCCTTGTTACACCCGGTGCCTCGCCACGTGAGAATACCTCACGTAAAGCACTGCGACTCAGCCCAAAACGTCGGTAGTAGCCACGTGATCGACCCGTGATCGCGCAACGATTGCGACGCCGTACGAGACTGGAATCACGTGGCAGTTTCTGCAGATCCAGCATTGCCTGCCAACGTTCATCATCTTCAAGTTCTGGATCAATAACCTTGCCTTTGAGTGATTTTCGTCGTCCACCGAGCTGTTCAGCTAATTTTGAACGGCGTTTTTCCCGCTCCAGCATACTTGTCTTTGCCATTGTGTGTCGTCCAGTCCGTTACTTTTTAATCGGGAAATCAAAGGCCATCAATAAAGCCCGGGCTTCCTCATCGGTACGTGCCGTTGTAGTGATTGCCACATCCATACCACGCAAGGTATCAATTTTGTCAAAATCAATTTCTGGAAACACAATTTGCTCGGTGATCCCAAACGAATAGTTACCACGACCGTCAAATGATTTCGATGACAATCCCCTGAAGTCACGCGTCCTGGGCAAGGCTACCGAGATCAGACGATCGAAGAATTCATACATACGTTCACGTCGCAATGTCACCTTGCAACCGATCGGCCAACCTTCGCGGATCTTGAATCCTGCAACCGATCGCCTGGCAAAGGTAATAATCGGCTTTTGACCTGCAATATTGGCCATATCAGCAACCGCACTGTCGAGCACTTTTTTATTGGCAACAGCTTCACCAACACCCATATTCAGTGTGATCTTCGACAAATGCGGTACCATCATCGAACTCTGAAACTTAAATTGATCCATCAGCTGCGGTACCACAGTCTGACGATAAAATGTATCCAACCTTGACATACTCAGCTACCTCAGCCTATCAAACATCGACCACTTCGCCATTTGATTTAAAATAACGAACTTTTTTACCATCTTCCAATATTTTAATGCCTACCCGATCCGCTTTTTTTGTCAGCGGGTTAAACAAATTAACATTAGAGATATGAATTGTTGCTTCCTTTTCGATGATGCCACCGGTAATGCCCTTGTTCGGGTTTGGCTTCGTGTGTTTCTTGACCAAATTGACATTATCCACCAGTACCCTGTCGTTACCGACAAGTTTGAGCACCGTGCCTTTTTTGCCTTTGTCGCGTCCAGCCACAACAATGACATCATCACCTTTATTAATCCGTTTCATCGTATTTAATCCTGTCATTTACTACAAAACTTCGGGCGCCAGCGAGATAATTCGCATATATTTCTCGCCACGCAACTCGCGTGTTACCGGACCAAAGATACGTGTCCCGACAGGTTGCAACTGGGCATTCAATAATACCGCAGCATTACGGTCAAAGCGGATGGTAGAACCATCACTACGCCGTACACCCTTACGAGTGCGAACGACGATTGCGTTGAACACTTCACCTTTCTTCACCCGTCCATTAGGAATCGCTTCCTTGATACTGATCTTGATAATATCGCCAATCCCGGCATAACGGCGATGTGAGCCGCCCAGGACCTTGATACATTGAATTTTACGGGCACCGCTATTGTCCGCTACGCTAAGGACACTTTGCATCTGTATCATGTCACTATCTCCGCAAAGGGCCTATACAGACCGTTCCAGTATTTGTACCAGCCGCCAGCATTTCGTACGCGACAAGGGCCGACATTCTTCCAACACCACCGTATCACCGGTATGGCATTCATTCTCGGCATCATGTGCGTGAAGGCGTGTACTGCGGCGGATATATTTTTTATACAGCGGGTGTTGAAAGCGACGTTCGATTTCAACAGTAATTGTTTTGTCCATCTTGTCACTGACCACCTTGCCAGAGACACTACGTGCTGTAACAACGTCTGCTTCACTCTGCGTTGTCTCTATAACCTCAGTATTCATGCTTTCGTGCCTCTTGCCTGTTCCGACATGACCGTCTTTATTTGTGCGATTTCCCTGCGAACACGCTTGAAAGCAGCCGGGCTAGCCAATTGCCCTGTTGCATTCTGCAAACGCAGGTTCAATTGTTCTTTACGTAAAGCAATGACCTCTGTCTGCAGTTCTGTTGCAGTTTTAGATCGCATTTCCTGTACTTTCATTACTGACTCCGCTTCACAAATGAGGTCTGCAGTGGTAATTTCGCGCTGGCCAGACGAAAAGCCTCTCTGGCAACTTCTTCAGTCACACCCTGCAGCTCATAGAGGACCTTGCCTGGTTTAATCAAGGCCACCCAGTATTCAGGATTTCCCTTGCCTTTGCCCATACGTACTTCCAGAGGTTTCTTGGAAACTGGCTTATCCGGAAAAACACGTATCCAGACCCGTCCACCTCGTCTTATATAGCGATTGACTGCACGTCGTGCAGCTTCAATTTGTCGCGAAGTTAATCGACCCCGGGTAATCGCTTTTAAGCCAAAATCTCCGAAACTCACCTGACTGCCACGTGTGGCAATACCGCGATTTCTACCTTTTTGCTGTTTGCGGAATTTTGTCCGTTTTGGTTGCAGCATTTCCGCGTACTCCTAACGCTTTTTACCGGCAGAACCGGATTTTTTTGTTTCTGGTTCAGTTGCGATGCCGAATTTTTCGCCTTTGTAAATCCAGACTTTGATACCAATGGTACCGTATGTCGTATTGGCGGTCGCAACTCCATAATCTATATCAGCCCGCAGCGTGTGCAAAGGAACACGACCCTCGCGATGCCACTCACTACGTGCAATTTCAGCACCATTCAAGCGTCCGGCAACCGCAATCTTGACACCTTGTGCACCCAGACGCATTGCATTTTGCACGGAACGTCGCATGGCCCTTCGAAACATGATTCGTTTCTCGAGTTGTTGTGCGATATTTTCGGCAACCAATGTGGCATCCATCTCAGGACGACGAACTTCAGTCACAGCCACCTGAACCGGCGACTTGATCACCCGTTCGATATCATTCTTCAGCTTGGCAATATCCTCACCACGTTTGCCAATCACAATACCCGGTCTTGCCGTATGTACATTCACGGTAATATTGTCCGCTGGTCGTTCGATCACAATCCGACTGACAGCAGCACTTTTCAATCGGGATTTAACCATATCCCTAATTTTCATGTCCTGTACCAACATACCAGCGTAGTCCTGGTTACGTCCGTACCAGCAGGCGTCCCAATCCCTTATGATTCCCAGTCTGAATCCAATTGGATGTGTTTTTTGCCCCATCAGTGTGTTCCCTTTGATTCACCAACTTCAATGGTGATGTGACTCGTGGTTTTAAGAATTTTTGTTGAACGGCCCTTGGCTCTGGCACGCCAGCGCTTGAGCGTTGGTCCTTCATTAATATAGATGGCCGATACGATCAACTCGTCAATATCGGCACCTTCGTTATGCTCAGCATTGGCAATCGCCGACTCCAGGGTTTTTTTCACCAGATGAGCGGCTTTCTGGTCACTGAATTTGAGAATCTCGAGTGCTCTGGCGACAGACTTGAGCCGGATTTGATCAGCAACCAAACGGCACTTCTGTGGCGATGTTCGCAAATATTTTGTTGTGGCTTTAACCTGCATTGCTGTCACCTATTTAGCCTTTTTACCGGCCAAATGGCCGCGAAACATACGGGTTGGTGCAAATTCGCCAAGCTTGTGACCAACCATATTCTCATTTACCAGTATCGGTATATGTTGACGGCCGTTGTGTACGGCCAGTGTCAAACCGACAAATTCAGGCATAACCGTAGATCTACGTGACCAGGTTTTGATCGGTTTACGATCTCTTGTTGCCGAAGCAACCTGTACTTTAGCCCACAAATGATGGTCTACAAATGGGCCTTTCTTTACTGAACGTGGCATTGGATTCCCTCATGCATAGCTTTTTAAGGCTTACTTTTTGCGTCGACGAATAATCATCGAGGAAGTTCGTTTGTTATGGCGAGTGCGGTACCCTTTGGTAGGCACACCCCATGGTGATACTGGATCACGGCCACCGGAGGTCCTGCCTTCGCCACCACCATGTGGGTGATCAACAGGATTCATGGCTACACCACGCACCGTTGGGCGGATACCACGCCAGCGCTTGGCCCCGGCCTTACCGAGTTTTTGCAGTCCGTGTTCAGCATTTCCGACTTCACCGATTGTGGCTCGACAGGAAAGATGAATTCTGCGCATCTCACCGGAACGCAAACGTAGCTGGGCAAACTCTCCTTCACGCCCGATAAACTGGATCGACACACCGGCCGACCGCGCCATTTGGCCACCCTTGCCGGGTTTCATTTCAACGCAGTGGATTTGTGTGCCCACCGGGATATTGGCCAATGGCAAGGTATTCCCGACACTGATTGGCGCCTCTACTCCAGACATTACCAAATCCCCCGCGTGCAGACCTTTTGGGGCCAAAATATAGCTGCGGGAACCATCTACATAACTGATTAAAGCAATGTTTGCACTGCGATTCGGATCATATTCAATCCGCTCCACACGACCTTCGATTGCATCGTGTGTTCTTTTGAAATCTATCATACGATACTGCTTTTTGTGCCCACCACCACGGTGTCTAACGGTGATTTGACCGCTGTTATTCCGACCATTGGTGCGTCTTTTCGCTTCGGTCAGTGCCTTGACCGGTCGACCTTTATACAGTTCGGTATTCTTTACCCGCACCATACCCCGCTGACCGGGTGTAGTGGGTCGCAATTTCAAAAGTGCCATTTTGTTGCCTTATTCAAAGTTGGTCTCTTCATTACATCTATAATGGACATATCTTCAGGTCTGAACTCAGGATTGTCCACTACCAAAGTCGATATCCTGTCCTGCTGCCAGCCGGACATAAGCCTTTTTCCAATTCTTGCGTCGGCCCATGCTTTTGCCGTGTTTCTTTTGCTTGCCGCGAACATTAACAATTTGTACGGAATTTACTTCAACATTAAAGATCAACTCAACGGCTTTGTGTATTTCCTGCTTGTTGGAATCGACACGGACCTTAAAGACAATCTGATTGCTGGCATCGCCGAGCATGGTCGATTTTTCCGAAACATGAGGTGCCAGTATGATCTGATAGGCGCGTTCCTGATTCATTGCAACCATTCCTCTATTTTGCTGATCGCAGCTTTTTCGACAACAATCTGTTGATGCCCGACCAGACTCACCGGATCGATCTCATCGACACACAAGACCTGAACATAGGGCAGATTGCGTGCAGCCAGGAACACATTTAAATTATCGTCTGCCATAATCATCAAAACATCTCGACCATGGTCGGTCAATTTTCCAACCAGTTCACTGGTCCTGGGTGCCTCGAGCGTGATGCTGTCGACCACTGTCAGACGTTGCAGACGTGCAAGCTCGGCAAAGATGGAGCGCATTGCGCCACGATACATCTTCTTGTTGACCTTCTGCGAAAAGTTTGTGGTACAGGCAGGAAAGGTTCTCCCACCGCCACGCCAGATCGGCCCACGTATCGTGCCGGCTCGTGCTCGCCCGGTGCCTTTTTGGCGCCAGGGTTTACGACCACCACCACGTACCGCTGCACGATTTTTTTGTGCCCTCGTTCCTGAGCGCATACCCGCTTGGTACGCAATCACGACTTGATGCACCAGTGCTTCGTTAAATTCTTTACCGAACACAGCGTCAGCGACTTCAATTTTCTCTGCTGACGACTGTCCAGTCATAGATTGAACCGTAAGTTCCACGTCTAATCCTCAATTGCCTCTGTTCTTGACGGATGGCTGCACCTTGACATCACAGCCACGTGAACCTGGTATTGCACCTTTAATCAATAGCAGATTCCGCTCTTCATCGACCTGAATGATTTCCAGGTTTTGTTGGGACCGATTTACATTACCCATGTGTCCCGCCATTTTCTTGCCTGGAAAAACACGACCTGGATCCTGATTCTGACCAATTGATCCGGGTGCGCGATGGGACAGCGAATTACCGTGGGTAGCACGGCCACCCTTAAATCCATGCCGCTTCATAACACCGGCAAAACCGCGACCGATAGTATGGCCCTGAACATCGACTTTCTGTCCAATCGTGAATTGCGATACGGTCAGGGAATCACCCGACTTCAGGTCAGAAACATCCTCATCATTCCCACGTAATTCCCACAATCCGCGTCCAGCGGGAACATCGGCCTTGCGATAAACACCGGCCATCGCCTGCGTTACCCGATTTGGACGACGGCTGCCGATGGTCACCTGTACTGCTGTATAACAATCCGATGCTACAGTCTTTACGGCGGTGATCCGGTTAGGTTCAGCTTCGACCACGGTTACCGGAATCGAAGTACCCTGTTCATTAAAAACCCGGGTCATACCCAGTTTTTTTCCTATTAGCCCCAGTGCCATTTGCACACCTTTACCTGTCTTGTCTCTATATGATTTATTTGCTGCTTTTGGCAGACCAACTACATTGCCCGCCCAAATGAAGCCTGGTTAGTTCAATTTAATCTCGACATCGATGCCGGACGGCAAATTCAATTTCATCAGGGCATCTACTGTCTTGTCTGTGGGATCAACGATATCGATAATCCTTTTGTGGGTACGAATCTCGTATTGATCACGTGCCCGTTTATTGACATGTGGCGAACTCAATAAGGTGTACCGCTCGATACGCGTCGGCAATGGAATCGGGCCGCGCACTATAGCACCGGTACGGCGTGCGGTGTCAACAATTTCCATCACTGAATTATCCAGTCTGCGATGGTCAAATGCTTTCAACCTGATTCGAATTTTCTGATTATCTGCTTTCACTGCTGATTCTCTATTACGTTAATGCGTACAAGATTAAAATAAACTGTAATCTGGATTGACCTGAACTACTCGAAGATCTTGCTGACCACACCGGCGCCGACGGTACGTCCACCTTCGCGAATCGCAAAGCGTAAACCTTCTTCCATCGCGA
>CAZTLH010000139.1:0-7341 GCA_964614335.1 uncultured Gammaproteobacteria bacterium | reverse complement strand
GAACCGTTACTGCAGCGTCTGCGGGAGAAAAAATTGTATCAGCCCTGGAATGCCAGCTATCGGCAATGGCTGCACGAATTGCTCGAGCAGGATAAAATCAATGTTGATGAAGCCTCTTTGCTGGATCAGGCCCGGGTTGCTATGGAAGCAGCGATTGCGGTAGATTCATTTGACACTTCACCTACAATTGCTGCGGGAAAGAACACCACAACACGCAAGCGAAAACCGGCAAAGAAAAGGCAACCTGTGAAAGACCCTCCAGTTTCTTCACCAAAGCCTGATACAGTCGATAAGGATACGGCTCGGGATAACCCATCGTGAATGTGGACGATGTTCAATGACATCTGTACAAGTAGCTGGTTCGTCTGACGGTAGTGTCGCCCTGACTGGCGATGTGATCCAGCTGGATCAGAATATGACATTGCCGGGTTTGTTGCAGGAGCGGGTCCGTCGCAGTCCGGCTTCGATTGCTTATCGTAGTTTCGACAAGACACATCGTGTCTGGCATGAGCTGACCTGGGAACAGATCGAAAACCGGGTGCAACAATGGACAACGGCTCTGGCCGTCGAGTCTCTGTCAGTGGGCGAGCGTGTTGCATTACAGTGTCGAAATGGTATCAACTGGATGATTTTCGAGCAGGCAGCCCTGCGTCTGGGGCTGGTTGTCGTGCCGATCTATGTGGAGGATCGTCCACAAAATATCCGTTATGTGTTGCAAAATTCAGGGGTACGGCTGCTATTGGTCGAATCACTGTACCAGTACAAGCGTCTTGGAGAAGACGTAATGCAATGTACTTCGCTACAGCGAGTCGTGGTCCTGAATCCATTGCCACAACAGCAATCCGGACTCGTATCCAGTGGCGAATGGTTGACTGCTGCCGGGTTCAGTGTGGACATCAACTGCAAACTGGATGCGCAGGCCATGGCAACCCTGGTGTATACCTCGGGTACTACGGGAAAACCCAAGGGGGTGATGCTTTCACACCAAAATATATTGGCCAACGCGGCGGCTTGTCTGCAAGCCAGTATGGTCTACCCAGATGATCTTTTTCTGTCCTTTTTGCCATTGTCACACATGCTGGAACGTACGGTTGGTTATTATGTGCCGATGATGGCAGGAGCAACCGTTGCCTTTGCCCGATCCATTCGTGATCTGGCAGCGGATCTGGTTACAGTCAGACCCACCTGTCTGGTGGCAGTACCACGCATATTCGAGCGTGCCGAGAGAAATATTGTGGAACGTTTGCATAAATCGCCAGCGTATCAGCGTTGGGTGTTTACGCTGGCGGTTCGGGTGGGCTGGCAACGATTTCAGCGCCAACAAGGGCGTGCAATCTGGAGTCCGATGGAGTGGCTTTGCGGGCCAGTGCATAAACTGGTTTCAAAAACGGTTCTGAATCGTTTTGGCGGCCATTTGCGACTGGTGATAACCGGTGGTGCGGCCTTGCCATTGTCGGTGGCGAAAACACTGATTGCCATTGGCTTGCCACTGGTTCAGGGCTATGGCATGACGGAATGCAGCCCGGTGGCTACGACCAATCGACTGGACAAAAATCAGCCTGAGAGCATTGGTTTGTCATTAGCAGGTGTTGACGTTCGAATTGGTGAGGATGACGAGCTGCAGGTCCGGGGGCCGTCGGTAATGTTGGGTTATTGGCAGAATGAGGCGGCAACGAAGGAAACCCTGACTGAAGATTGCTGGTTGCATAGTGGTGATTGTGCCAGACAGGATGATGAGGGTTATTACTATATTACCGGCAGAATCAAGGAAATCCTGGTCTTGACGACAGGTGAAAAAATCCCGCCGGTGGACATAGAAAACGCCATTTTGGCGGATACGCTGTTTCAACAGGCGATGGTGATCGGGGAAGGACGTTCCTTTCTGGCTTTGCTGGTCGTGGTTGACGCCGAGGATTGGAGGTTGTTCCTGGGTGAGGCTGGCCTGGATTTATCCGCAAATCGTGAGCAGGTCAACAATGTGCTGTTGCCCAGGGTGCAGGCGAGAATGGCTGCTTTTCCCGGTTATGCAAAAATTCATCAAATACATGTTGATACTACGCCATGGGATACTGAAAATGGTCTGTTAACACCAACCCTGAAACTCAAACGTAAAGCCGTTCTGGAACACTATGCAGATGAAATAAACGCCATGTATGAGGGGCATTAATGTGTTTTGATGTGCCTCGGTTACGACAGGAGTTCCTGTGTGTGTTCCTGCCACGATCGTAGTAATGCTGCATAATGCTGGATCTGAAGTTACAATGTGTCGATGAAACAGAGCCTTCCTTTTGGTTGCTGGCAGCCGGCTTTTGAGCTGGGTGATGCCTTTCGACAACCTGCAGCGCCTCAATACCCGCAAATACTGGCGGAGGATTTGTACTGGTTGTCAGTATTGCCTGAAGAAGACGATCGTGTGGTGTTAATTCGACGTCACCAGCAGCGTGAAGAATGTCTGTTACCGGCGCCGTATTCAATCCGCAGCCGTGTTCACGAATATGGTGGCCGGGCGCATTTGTTGTTATCCGGCCTTTTGATATTTGTGAATCATGAAGATCAGCGTCTTTATCGTCTGCAATTCAATACTGATGCATCCCCATTGCCCTTGACGCCTGTCTCAGGGTCTGACGGATCGACACTGCGTTTTGCTGATCCGGTGCAAATCAGCGCGCAGTGTCTGGTCGCTGTCGCAGAATACCACCGGCCTGATGGAGCAATTGAAAATTTGCTGGTCGCGGTCAATTTCCTTGCTCCCGGAAAAGAGCCGCTGATATTGGCCCATGGTGCCGATTTCTATGCCGGCTTTGCCTGTGATCAGGATTCCCGCCGTTGTGCCTGGATCGAATGGGATCATCCTGATATGCAGTGGGATCGCAGTCGTTTGCAAACTGCCTCGCTCGAGTGGGAAGACAATAAGCCGTTCTTGAAACAGATAAAGTCACTTATCGACGAACCCGATTGCAGCGTCTATTCTCCGCTGATCTGCACTGATGGCAGTGTGGTGTTTGCCATGGATCGTCTGTCGCTTGACCAGCAGGCGGAAAATTTCAGTAATCTCTATCGTTATGCTGATGGATCATTGCTGCCGGTGACCCAGCAATTGCTGGATATCGGTGAGCCATTTTGGGTATTTGGTCAAAACCGCTATTGTGAAATGAGGGGAGGTAAAATTCTCGTGGTCAGAATTGTGGAAGATTGTGAGGTTCTGCAACTCATCGACCTGAACACAGGCGCATTGCAGAACCTGAAAAATGATTACGTCGGCTTTAATCAGCTGATGCCGGCCAGGGATGTGGTGCTGATGACAGCTGTATCAGACACCGGCCCGCCACAGATCGTTGCACTGAATCCGGAGGATTTGCAATGTCGGCCCTTGTCAGCCTGTGTTTCTCCATTGGCGAGTGCCGGGATTTCGATACCACAGGCGTTTCATTTTGCAGTTACTGAGACTGAAAATTCCCGAGCCTGGTTTTATCCACCTCAAAGTACGACCTGCCAGGCCCCGGCAAACAGCCTGCCACCATTACTGGTGATGGTGCATGGTGGCCCGACTTCGAGGTCGAAAAGAGGGTTTAATCTGGAAAAACAAATCTGGACCAGTCTGGGCTTTGCTGTACTGGACATCAATCATCGGGGCAGTAGTGGTTATGGCAGAAACTTCCGTCAACGTTTATCGGGGGACTGGGGTATTGTGGAAATTGATGACGTTGTGGCGGCCATTCATGCCGTGACTGCATGTGATCGGGCAGATGCCGACAAGGTATTTATTCGTGGCGGAAGTGCGGGCGGTTATACGGTATTGCGTGCATTGACCGAATACCCGCAGGTATTTGCCGCCGGTGCCTGTTATTACGGAATTGCCAATCTGGCCATACTGGCGAAGATCACACACAAGTTTGAGGCTTGCTATCTCGATCGATTGCTGGGTGAGCCTTTTGATGAAGTAACGGCAGGGACTGAGGATAATGTCTATTGGCATCGCTCGCCGATTCGACATATGGCGCAGCTGTCGAGCCCGATGATTGTATTTCAGGGACTGGATGACAAGGTTGTGCCACCGGAATTATCACAGGAACTGGTCGCGCAATTGCAACACAACGGGGTTGAATATCAATATCGGGAGTATGCCGGAGAAGGTCACGGGTTTCGCAAGGCGGCCACCCGGATTGACAGCCTGACTAGAGAAATTGCTTTTTATCAACACCTGTTGCATTGTTCAGACGCTGTTACAGGAGGGCTTGAATGAAACTTGCAGAAGAACGATGTCTAGCTTTGGCCGGGGTCTTTCAGGCGGCTTTTCTGGTTCAGCAACTGGCCCATGTCGGTGATGTCAAGCCGGCAGTATTGCAGACCAGTCTGGATAGCGTATTACGTACCGATGCGAATTCTGTCGAGGCTGTGTTTGCTGGAGTGTCCGGGCTTTCCTTCGGGTTGAGCAAACTGGCTGATCTGCAGATTAGCAGGGCCAATCCGGGCACGGTCGAAGCCATGCGTTATGTTCTGCTGCTGCTGGTACTGACCGATCACCTCGCAGCAGAGAAGACCGCAGTGGAATCATTCACAAAAGCCTTGAATGATCTGGCAACTCGCAGGCAAGGGCCTGTAGACAAAGTGCCACCATTGATAGAAGACCTGGCAGATCTTTATGCGCGCTATTTGAGTGACATAAAGCCGAAAATTGTGGTTAATGGTGAACGACATCTATTGCAAGAGCAGACAATAATCGATACCGTACGGGCCTGTTTGCTGGCGGGGGTACGTGCAGCCTGGCTGTGGTATCAACTGGGTGGCAAACGCTGGCATTTGCTGTTTTTTCGGGGTCGCTATATCAGCCTTGCTGGAGAACTGTTGGCTGCCCAGTCAACTGACGGGGTTTGATGATGGGGCTATATTGATCAGTGGCTGGTATCAAGCTGCCATCATCCGGGCCGGGAACGTTGTAGAAATATTTTGAGGAAAGTAATGTGTTACAGATAGAAAATACAGCGCTTGAAGGCGTCAAAATTATTACTCCCCGTCTGTTCGAAGATGAGCGGGGCTTTTTTATGGAAACGTTCAGTCAACGCAGTTTTGCCGCTGCCGGGTTGCCGACGGAGTTTGTTCAGGATAATCACTCCTATTCCAAAAAAGGAGTATTACGAGGCTTGCATTATCAATACCCGCAATGGCAGGGCAAGCTGGTGCGGGTTTTGTCTGGGGAGATTTATGATGTGGCCGTCGATATTCGACAAGACTCGGCGACGTTTGGAGACTGGATTGGGGTTACACTTTCACAGGAAAATCGCAAACAGCTGTATTTGCCGGCTGGTTTTGCGCATGGTTTTTGTGTGCTTGGTGAAGAGGCTCATATCGCCTATAAGTGTACCACCTTGTATAAGCATGAAGATGATTGCTGTCTGATCTGGAATGATCCCGATGTGAATGTCAGCTGGCCACTGAATCAGCCACTGCTATCGGCCAAGGACTCCAAAGGCAAGCGCCTGGCCACACTGTGGCAGCGCTGATGCGTGTCTTGTTGTTTGGTGCCAGCGGCCAGGTTGGTACCGCCTTGCGTCATCAGCTGGATGGTCGGGTTGAGCTGCTGGCACTGGAGCACAAACATCTGGATCTGGCAGATGCCGATGCCATAAAATCGCAAATATTGTCTTTTCAACCCACATTGATTATCAATGCTGCCGCCTATACTGCAGTTGATCAGGCCGAATCGGAACCATCCCGGGCACAGTTGATCAATGCCAATGCACCTGCGGTGATGGCAGCTACTGCGGCCGAACTTGGCTGCTGGTTGTTTCACTATTCCACGGATTATGTATTTGATGGAAATGAACAACGCCCTTATACAGAGCAGGATCCGGTTGCACCGCTGGGTGTTTATGGCCAAACCAAACTGGCAGGTGAAAAAGCAGTTGTAGCTGCCGGTTGTTTATACCTCATTTTTCGGACCAGCTGGGTCTATGCGGCCGCAGGCCGAAACTTCCTGACGACCATGTTGCGATTAGCAGGTGAGCGGGATCAACTGCGTGTTGTGGATGATCAATGGGGTAGCCCTACCACGGCAGATGCGCTTGCAGCGCTGACGGTAACATTGCAGAAACGTTTGCAAGCGGGCCAACTGAAGACTGCAGATTCAGGAATCTATCATACGACTTGTGCCGGTAAAACCACCTGGTGTCGTTTTGCGAGGATGATATTTGCCAAATCGGGAATATCACATGTCCAGGTGGAGCCTGTGCCGACCTCAGCCTATCCGACAGCTGCTAGCCGACCGGCGTATTCGGTGCTTGATAATCGGTTACTGTTGGAGAAATTCAGTTTGACCATGCCAAGTTGGCAGCAGGCATTGAGAAGCTGTCTGGCACAGCATGACGGCAGCTGATTTACTGGGGGAAAAGGGAAGTTTTGTTTCCCTGATTGAAGGATTTACACCGCGACCAGTACAACTGGAGTTAACCCGGGCGGTTGAGGATGCGCTGCGTGAACAGCAGATTCTGATCGCCGAATCGGGAACCGGGACCGGAAAAACCTTTGCCTATCTGGTACCGGTTCTGCTGCAGTCGAAAAAAATCTTATTGTCGACAGGCACACGCCACTTGCAGGATCAACTTTTTTTCAGGGATCTGCCCCAGGTCCGGCGTGCAACCGGCAGTTCGGTACATGCCGTGCTGTTGAAAGGCAGATCGAACTATTTGTGTCATTACCGATTGGAGAATTGTGGAGCCCATCCGGCCTATGACCGCAATCAAATGCAAGGGCAGCTTGAAGATATTCTGAACTGGTCGTCTCGAACAGAAGATGGTGATATCGCGGCTGTGGAGGGGGTATTGGATTCGGCTGCAATCTGGCCATTGGTGACCTCGACGGCTGAGAATTGTCTGGGTTCACAGTGCCCCGAGTTTTCCCGTTGTTTTGTACAACGTGTCAGAACCGAGGCCCTTGAAGCGGACCTGGTGGTCATCAACCACCATTTGTTTTTTTCCGATTTACAGTTGCAAGAGCAGGGTGTCGGCGGAATTTTACCGGATGCCGAGGCAATTATTTTCGATGAAGCACACTTGCTGCCCGATATTGCCAGACGATTTTTGGGGCAAAGTATCAGTACCCGTCAGTTAGAGGTGCTGGCCCAGGATAGCCTGGTAGAGGAACGGCTAGCGGTCAGTGCCGTATTCGATTTAACCACAAACGCATATGATCTGGAAACGGCTTGTGCCAAATTTCGGCTGCAATTACCAACCGGTTCAGGCAGGATGGCAGAACAGGAGGTGTTTGCTTCGACCGGGGCTGCTGCGGCCGCCAGGGATTTGTTGGAGAGATTAGAGCAATTAGTGAAATGTCTGGAAGAGGCGG
>CAZTLH010000138.1:0-7369 GCA_964614335.1 uncultured Gammaproteobacteria bacterium | reverse complement strand
AGGCATCGCAAGAAATGCAGAAGCTCTACATGCTGGGCGAAACCCATTATGGTAATGTGGTGCTGCTGAAAAGTAATCCGGCATGGGTCGGAGATAAAGGCCAGCTGATCAAGGCGCTGGATAAAAAACTAATCATTTTTAGCGAAAAAACCTTTACCCATGAAATTGCCGGACAGCTCGGCTTTATTTCACAGACCGGACAGATACTATTTTGGCTCCTGGGTGCGATTCTGGCCCTGGCATTTGGTTTGTTGACCTTGTTTAATCTGAAGTCCAGACAAGCTGAAATCGCCACACTGCGAATGATTGGCTGGCGAATTGCAGACTTAAGAAAGCAGTTTATTGGCGAGAACATGGCTTTACTCGTGGTGTCGCTGGTATTGGGGGGCTTATTCAGCCTGCTTGGGCTATGGTGGTTGGGACAACAAACCGTGACCATGGAGTTGCCCTGGGATATTTCTGCTCGCCCACATTTCCTGCCTGAAGAAAATGCCATCCAGCGAGCAGTCACGGCAGCATTGCCGATCCATTTTGACGCAGGTATTCTCGCCATCACCATGGTCGGCTTTCTGATGTTATCGCTGCTGGTGAGTCTGCTGGTATTTCGTCGAATCAAGCGGATCAAACCCATGGAGATCGACCGATAAAAAATGGCTTGCAAAACACCTGTCGAGGCTAGACTTCGGACCGACGACTCGTGAAGTAGTCCTGGCTATTCATCGGACAAGCATCTCCTGGAATCTGAGACTGACCCGCTGCGGACGTCATTTCGCTCAAAATGCTTGTTACAGGTCATCGCTGGTGGAGTGTTCAAATAAAAGGGCTCTGACCCCTTTTTTGCTGACCCCTTTTTTGTGGATTCCGGCGAGGTGGCGCATATGCCAGGCCAGGGCCAGATTGCTGGACAGCACGGGCTTGCCGATGGTGCGTTCTGCCTGGGTGATGATGTCCAGAATTCGCAGATTGGTACAGGAGACAAAGACGGCGTCACAATCGCTGGCCATTGCAACCTGCTCGATTGCCGACAGGATGGATGACGGCGAAATTTTTGCCACGATCCGGTCGTCACTTTGCTCAAAGGAGTCGCAGGAAGTGATGGTCAGGCCGTTAGTTTCCAGCAACCGGCGCATGGCTGCGGAAACGGTGGCGATGTAGGGTGAGATATAGGCAATTCTGTGCACCTGCAGTGCCCGGCAGGCAGCGAGTATGGCACGGATCGGGTCGGTAACCTGAGCTCCGGGAAATACCCGCTGGATGGCGGCTTCGATACCCGACGAACCGATGACGGTGGCGGCCGAGGTACAGGCATAACCGATGACATCAAAATCAACCGAGGTTGGCAGCATCGCAGCCGCTTTTGGCAGTTCATCAAGCATCGATGCCAGACTGCCCGGGGAAACATCGGCTTGCATGACAATTCGGCTGTGATAAAGACCGATGTCGTTTGCAGACAGTAACCGGGCGAACTCAGATTCGATGGTGGCATCTTCCTGCAACAGAATCAGACCGAAACTGGCCCTGGAGCCGACGCCGTCATCGGTTTCATAGGTCAGACGCATCGTGGCAGTCTAGGCAATAACCGGCAATGAGGCCGGTGCCCGTCGGGACAGAAACTCCGGTTCGCCATCACGGATGACAATATTTTCCTCATGCACCATGGTCAGTCCATCACCATAATTGAGTGAAGGTTCCAGTGTGATGACCATCCCCTCTTCCAGCACCGTGTCATCAAATGCCGCATGTGAGGGCCATTCAGTCAGTTGCATACCGAGGCCATGACCCATCCGTCCCACGGTGCCGGCACTGTTATCAAACACCTGGATCACCTTCTGCATGGCGGTGAACAAGGCCCGACAATTGTTCCCCGGTCGGGCAGCATCCAGACCGGCCGTGGTCGCCTGATACAAGGTTTCATAGGCACGCTGGGCCAGTGGATCGGCATGACCGATGGCAAAATTGCGGTCAAAATCACAGAAATAACCATCAAAGAGAGCGCCGGTATCGAGCATCAGAATATCTCCATCCTGCAACAGCCGGGGAGAAGGTGGCGAAATAATATCCTGATAGCCGCCCTGGTCGGCACCACCGACCAGATAAGGCACTTCATCGGCACCTTGCTGCAAACAGGCCACCCGAAAGGCCCGGAAGGTCTCAACCAGTGGCTGGCCAACGGCAAACAGCTGATTTGCGCGAGCAAAAGTCGCAGACGTCAGCTGGCAAATATGGCGAATTTTATCGATTTCCGCTTCTGACTTGACCATTCTCAATGAGCGCAACAACACTGTGGCATCAACAAATTCGATACCCGGCAATGCCCGGTCAAGACGCTCAAAATCAGCCAGCGGCATGCGCAAGACCGTTTCCGGTCCTTTGAGCAGACCAATCCGGCCATGGCGGGCGTTACAGGGAGCCAATAAATCCTGCAGCAGGGTTATACCGTCGTCCTCCGGGTTCGGCGAACTCCAGGTGCGAATATCTTCAATCCAGGTACTTGCCATCAGGCTGGCACCGATGGTCGGTATCACTGCCACCGGTTTTCCTTCACAGGGAACAAACAAAAACCAGGGCCGGGTCGGACTCTGCCAGAACTGGGTCAGAAACCCGCTGAAATAACGCACTTCGGGTTCGGTCATCAGCAGTAGGCCATCGACACCCGACGCAGCCATTTTTCGCTGGGCATTCTCCAGACGCCGGGCAAACTCCTCGGTAGCAAACCCGCGCTCCGGAACGGGCCATACTGACTTCATGACTTGCCCAGCAGTTTGGCATAAATCGCCGGATCGGTAGCCCCTTCCGTACCAAAGACCAGAATCCGGGATTGCGCAGTCAGTTGGCAGGCAGCACGCTGCTGCGGGTTACGTGCCAGGGCGATCACGGCAGCCAGGCCGGCCACGGCAGATTCACCCGCTTCAATCGACAGGTCGGTGCCCAAAGGCCGTGCCAGCAAGCGCATGGTCGGCGCCACGAGCTGGTCTTCAATGGTGACAAAGTCAGTCGCCAACTGCTGTAACACCGTCCAGGCCAACTCTGATGGCGAACCACAGGACAAGCCGGCCATGATCGATTCTGCGGTAATATCTGTGACCTGTGGTCGTCCGACCCTGGCACTTTGATACAGACAATCGGCTGTATCCGGCTCCACAATCATGACCCGGGGCATATGGGATCCCCAACGATATTTCATGGCCACGCTGACTGCTGCGGCCAGGCCTCCGACACCACATTGCAACAGCACGTGGGTTGGCGGTTGATCCAGCGTATCATTGAGTTCCTTGACCATGACCCCATAACCGGCCATCACATCCCGTGGCGGTTCGCTATAACCCTCCCAGGAAGTATCGGACACCACAAACCAGCCATTCGCCTCGGCATCCTGACGGGCAATACGAACCGAATCATCATAGTTACCATTCACCCGAATGACCTCCGCTCCCTGATTGCTCAAGGCTGCAGCCCTGCCTTCGCTGACTTCCTGGTGGATATAAATTCGACAGGGTGCACCACAACGCTGGGCACCCCAGGCCAGGGAGCGGCCATGATTACCATCGGTAGCACTCACCAGTGTGCTCCCGGCCACCTGGTGGGCAAAATGCCCTGCACGTATGGCTTCGAGTTCAACCGCCCTGCCGAGTCGACAACTCAATTCCCGTTGCAATACCCGACTGGCCGCATAGGCCGCACCAAGTACCTTGAAACTGCCCAGATTAAAGCGGCCGGATTCATCCTTGTACAATACACTGCCAAGTTCCAGCTCGCTGGCCAAGGCCTCAAGCGATTGCAGCGGGGTGGGCGCATACCCCGGCCATTGACTGATTTCCTTGTAAGCTGTGGCAAAATCCACCGGCCGCAGCACATCCTGCCAATCTTTTCCTGCCACAGGTTGTTGTTTAAACAAACCAATCCGGGCCTCATCGTAGGCACTAAACGTTGTCGTCATGTTGTCACTTTGTTGTTTGGTCATGGGTGTTGGAGGATAAGCGTTGTACCACCAATTGGCACCAGAATGCAGCGCCAATTGTCAATAACTCATCATTAAAATCATACCCGGCTGCATGCAAAGTCTGCCCCTGCGGCCCATCCTCACCATTGCCGAGAAGTAATAGACAACCGGGTCGATGCTGTAAAAACCAGGCGAAGTCCTCGGAAAATGACATCGGCTCACAATTTCCATCGACCGTGCTCGAAACCCGGGTTGCGGCCGAAATCGCGGCTTCAGTAGCAGACGCATCATTGACCGTTTCCACAAATTCAGTCGTAAAAGAGACTTCTGCCTGACAACCATGGGCCTGACAGATACCGTCAACAAGCTGTCGCATGGATCGCTCAATCTGTATCCGCGCATCCTTGGTGCGGGCCCGAACATCACCGGTGATCAGCGTATGACCGGCAATGACATTACGCAGGCCATCCGTTACAAAATCCGTGACGGACACCACACTGCCATCACCCGGCGCCAGTGTTCTGGAAGCGATGGTTTGCAGGGCCTGCACCACCCCGGAACCAACCAGGATGGCATCGACACACTTATGCGGCATGGAGGAATGCCCACCCTGTGCAGTAATGGCAATACTGAACAGGCTTTCACTGCAGCAGATGGCACCAGAACGAGTCAGAAAGGTGCCGGTTGCGACCCCGGGAAGATTATGGATCGCATACACCTCGTCCACTGGAAAGCGGGTCAAAAAGTCGTCTTCGAGCATGGCCCTGGCGCCCAGACCATGCTCTTCGTTGGCCTGGAAGATAAAAACCACCGTGCCGGCAAAACACCGTGTTTTGGCCAGATAGCGGGCGGCCCCCAGCAACATCGTGCTGTGGCCATCATGACCACAGGCATGCATGGCATTGGCCGTGATCGAGGCATGAGAAAAGGTATTGGTTTCATCAATCGGTAACGCATCCATATCCGCCCGCAAACCGATAGCGGGTCCGGAACCACAACGCAAAATGCCGACCACACCGGTTTTACCTACGCCTTCATGGGTTTCCAGGCCAAATTCACGCAAGGCTGCAGCAATTTTCCCCGCCGTACGCTGCTCCCTGAAACCAAGCTCCGGATGTTGATGGAGATCGTGACGAAACGCAGTCAAACAGGATTGCAGCGGCTGCAACAAGTCTGGTGTGATGGCTGTCATCTATGGATGCTCTCTCAGCTCAGTGGCAGCATCACATGTTGTTGAAAGGCCGGGCGTGCACTCAGACGGGTATACCAGTCTGCCAGATGAAGCAGTTCCGGGCGTTCAATTCCCATGCTATACCAGCGGTAAGCCGAGATGGCCAGGGGCATATCCCCCAGTGTCGGGTGGTCGCCGGCCACATACAAGGTATTGGCGAGATATTGATCAAACAGGATCCAGCGATCCGTTACCGTCCTGATCGCGCGGGAAATCTTTTCATTATCCCGTTGTTCGGGCCGCTGGCGAATCAAACCGATAAAAATCACCGTGGCGGGCGCATGCATGGAAGTCAGGTACCAGTCCAGCCACTGGTTGGCCAGGGCCTGTCGTTTAAGATCAGCCGGCCACCAGTCATGATCTGCATCATAACAACTACCGAGATAACGCAAAATGGCCTGTGATTCCCAGAGTGTGAAATCATCGTCGGTGAGTGTCGGGATCAAACCATTGGGGTTCATGGCCAGGTATTCAGGCTGATCATTACCACCAAAAGCACCGCCGATATCCACCCGCCGGACAGCCAGATCAAGCTCTGCCGCCAGCCACATGACTTTTTGCACATTCATGGAATTGGCACGCCCATAAACAGTCAGCATTTCATCCTCCTGTTGATTCAATCTCAAGATTCACAACGACCGTGTATTATGACCAAATTCTGCCTACATTCACAAGGCATCTATTGGTAATCCAGAAGATCTCGCCAGAGTCATAAAGCACGTGATTTGCTGGCTGTTTTTGAGCCAGTTGGACATTCATGGCCATCAAACGAACAAACAGTTGGCAAATCCAGAGTTGGTGGGGGACGCCTTTTAATGGTAGCGATTATTCAACGGTTCCAAGATTTTTGTCTTCATGATACAATGTGTACATTGCATACTCGAGGTATTTTCAATGTCCACTCTAAGCTTGCGTGTACCCGATGAGATCGGCAAACAGCTGGAGGAATTGTCACAATCTACTGGCCGAACCCGCTCATTCCTGGCTCTCGATGCGTTGCGTCGTTACCTCGGGCAAGAACAATGGCAAATTGAGGCAATACAAACTGCTGTAACAAGAGCTGACAGTGGAACAGCCATGTACGCCAACCATACCGCCGTCGATCAATGGCTCGAAAGTTGGGGTTCTGATGCGGAAGGAACTGTTCCGGAATGCGAATAAGATGGCAAGAGGATGCTATCAACGATTTAGTTCAAATCCGGCGTTTCATCACCGTAGATAATCCCTCCGCTGCTGGCAGGGTGGCTCGCCGCATTCGTAGCGCCGTGGCAACTCTTGTCGAACAACCAGGTATTGGCAGGCCAGGGAGAGTGCCAGGTACCCGTGAACATGTCCTGGCTGATATCCCCTATATCATCGCCTATCGCGTTGAAGATTACAGTGTCGTAATCCTCCGGGTTTTGCATACCGCCAGGAAGTGGCCGCAGACTATTAGCTGATATTTGTCGTAATTGCTGGATTCTCATCTGATGCAGTCCTCGATTTCCGCCTGCGCGGGAATGACAATATTACTGATTTAGCCATTAAACAATGCGGAAAGTTGCTCGATGATGACGCTGCCAAGCTGCTCGGCATCCTTGATCGTAACCGCCTTTTGGTAATATCGACCCACATCGTGCCCGATACCGATGGCCAGAAGTTCAACATCTGAGTGTTGTTCGATCCATTCAATCACTGACCGTAGATGACTTTCAAGATAATCGGGCTGATTGGTGGAAGTGGTGCTGTGATCCTCGGGTGCCCCGTCGGAGATCACCAGCAGGATACGACGTTGTTCGGTCCGCTTCAGCAGACGGCTATGCGCCCACAGCAAGGATTCGCCGTCAATATTATCCTTGAGCAGGCTCTCCCGCAGCATTAATCCGAGATTGTTACGGGCCCGCCGCCACGGACAATCTGCCGTTTTGTAGATGATATGACGCAGGTCCGTAAGCCGACCCGGATTTTTCGGCTGGTTTTGTTGTAACCATTTGCGATGACTTTCACCACCCTTCCAGCCCCGCGTGGTGAAGCCAAGGATTTCCACCTTGACCCCGCAACGTTCCAGTGATCGTGCCAGTATATCGGCACAGATTGCGGCCACATCGATCGGTCGCCCGCGCATTGAGCCGGAATTATCGATCAACAGTGTGATGACGGTGTCCTTGAAATCCGCCTCCCGTTCCGCCTTGAAGGACAAGGCCCGCAGTGGATGGGTA
>CAZTLH010000137.1:0-7407 GCA_964614335.1 uncultured Gammaproteobacteria bacterium | reverse complement strand
GGCTTTACACTGCTCCCATAAACCCTCTGGCACGCCCCGCTTGCCACGGCGTTGGTTGGCCTTGATTTTGGGTGGTAATAATTTTTCAAACCAGTTCAACTTTGCTCTCCTGTACTATGGGATGCCAGAGTCTCCTCATGGAGGTCAGCATAGCGCACCGCACGTACCAGTGCCTTCAATTTCTCAACATTTTTGCGTCCTGGAGCCGACTCCACTCCACTGCTGACATCAACAGCATAGGGTCGGACATGATGTATGGCTTGTGCAATATTTTCTGCCGTCAAACCACCGGCAAGAATCACCGGCAATGACAGTTGTTCGGGGATCCACTGCCAGCGAAACTGTTCACCGGTTCCACCGGGCGTACCTGCCTGGTAAGTATCCAGCAACACACCTTTTGCCTGCGGATACTGCCTGCAGAAACCGCTTACATCCAGATCTTCACGCATACTCAAGGTTTTCACAAATGGGCGGTCGAAATGGGTACAAAAATCAACCGGCTCCTGGCCATGAAACTGCAGGCTATCAATTTCCACGTGATCCAGTACTGCGCGAACTTCAGCCTCGGTTGGATCAACAAAGACTGCGACTGTAGACACATAGGCACTGACACGATCAACAATGTTAGCCGCATCCTGGATGGGTATGAATCGTTTGCTCGGTGACCAAAAAACAAAACCAAGTGCATCAGCACCAGTCTCGATCGCGTTCTCGGCATCTTGCAAACGTGTCATACCACAGATTTTTATACGTGTACGCACATTTTTCCCGGTTAAACCTCACCAATACCGACAAGCCGGAGGCAATTCAGGCAATAGGTATTTTGGGTCATATTCTACACCAGTCAGGTACAGACCATCAGGTACTGCTGTCGGCCCGGCCTGACAGCGATCCTGGGTCTTGAGCACCTTGTCGACCCACTGCGGTGGCCGCTCGCGAGCTGCTACCAGCAATAAACTCCCGGCGATATTTCGAACCATGTGATGAAGAAAACCACTCGCTTTAAAATCCAGCCACAACCACTCCCCCTTGTGCCCTATGCTGATTTCTGTAATCGTTCTCCATGGTGATTCCGCCTGACAGGAACTGGCCCTGAAGGCTGAAAAATCATGTTCTCCAAGTAGATAGCCGCTGGCATCCAGCATCGGTTGTAACTGCAGCGGCCGATATTCCCAGGTCACCTTGCCGGCCAGCCAGGTAGGCCGGACATTTCGGCGCAAGACAACATATCGATAGTGGCGGGAAATCGCCTTAAAACGGGCATGAAAATCATCCGCTACCGGTAACGCCCAGAGAACGGCAATACCAACCGGCAATCGGCTATTGACCCCACGCATCCAGCTATAGGGAGCACGATTTGCTGTGGTATCAAAATGTACCATCTGGGCAGTGGCGTGAACACCCGTGTCAGTTCTGCCGGCCGCAATCACAGTTACAGGTTCATCCGCGACAAAGGAAACAGCCTCGCTCAAGTGTTGTTGGACGGTGACAGTACCTGGCTGTTGTTGCCATCCATGAAAGCGACTACCGTCATATTCTATACAAAGTGCAATACGCATGGGTAATCCTGGTTCATCCATGGTTCATAATATTTCGATCGGGGTACACAATTCCACATTTGCCCGGTGGAGCTACATTTACCGGCAGTTACTCTCGCGCACAGCCGATACGCTGGCCCTTTATATTTCGTTAAATGGACATTGGCACAAAATCACTCAAAAACTACCAACAAATCCTTGGCTAGCGGGAGCTCCTGGGAAATTCTGTCGATAACTGCTGTCTTGCCTGGGACACGCTATAATAACCTGCTACTGTTCTATATAATGCCATCAACGCCATCTTTTTACTGCTACCGGTCACGCCATGCAATCACCCCAAAACCCATCAAGTTTTCGAAATGAACCCGATCAGGACGGTCATTTCGGTATTTTCGGCGGTCGCTATGTCGCTGAAACCCTGATGCCACTCATTCTTGAACTGGAAAAAGCGTATCAGCAAGCCAAAAATGACCCGCAATTCCAAAAAGAGTTTGACTATTATGCCCGGGATTATATCGGCCGGCCCAGTCCATTATATTTTGCCCGTCGTCTGACTGCACACTTTGGTGGAGCAAAAATCTACTTCAAACGTGAAGAGCTCAATCATACCGGTGCACACAAAATCAACAATACGCTGGGACAGATATTGTTGGCCAAACGTATGGGCAAGCGTCGTATTATCGCAGAAACCGGCGCCGGGCAACACGGTGTGGCAACCGCCACAGTCTGTGCCCTCTTTGACCTGCCTTGTGTCGTCTATATGGGTGCAACCGATATTGAACGTCAGGCCCCCAATGTCTTTCGCATGAAGTTGCTCGGGGCTGAAGTCAAACCGGTAAACAGCGGTACGGCAACACTGAAAGACGCCATGAATGATGCCCTTCGAGACTGGGTAGCCCACGTAGAAGATACCTTTTATATTATCGGTACCGCTGCCGGCCCGCATCCATACCCGGCCATGGTTCGTGATTTTCAAAATATCATCGGCCGCGAAACCCGCCAGCAGCTGCAAGAGCAGGAAGGCCGTCTGCCCGACACATTGATCGCCTGTATCGGTGGTGGCTCCAACGCCATCGGCCTGTTCCACCCCTTTCTTGATGACCTTTCTGTCAATATCATCGGTGTCGAGGCGGCTGGTCTGGGTCTTGAGAGTGGCAAACACGCGGCTTCACTCAATGGTGGAGAACCGGGTGTGCTGCACGGCAACCGCACCTATTTACTCCAGGATGAGGACGGTCAGATCAACGATGCCCATTCCATATCTGCAGGACTGGATTATCCGGGCATTGGTCCGGAACATGCCTGGTTACATGAGCAGGGTCGAGTCGAATATGTCGCCATCACCGATCAGGAAGCCCTGGATGCCTTTCAGCTCTGCAGTCGGCTGGAGGGAATTATTCCAGCACTGGAACCTGCTCATGCCCTGGCCCATGTCGCCAAAATCGCGCCTGAACTGCCGCCCGACCACATCATGGTCGTGAATATCAGCGGCCGAGGTGACAAGGATGTATTCACTGTAGCCAAACACCTGGGAGTCGAACTGTGACCATAAACAAGATCTGTGATGGCCGCATTGAAAGGCAATTCACAAAAATCAGGGCGGCCGGCAAAGGCGGTCTGATTACCTTTATCACCGCAGGTGACCCTGATTTTGACACCTCTTTGGCGCTACTGAAAAATCTGCCGGAAGCCGGTGCAGATATTGTCGAACTGGGTATGCCGTTTTCAGATCCGATGGCCGATGGCCCCGCCATTCAGGCGGCAAATCTGCGGGCCTTGCACAACGGCATGACGCTGCAACGAACACTGGAGCTGATACGATTATTTCGCAGTACAAATGACCAGACTCCGCTGGTCCTGATGGGTTATTACAATCCCATCTATCATTTTGGTCGGGAAAAGTTTTTACAACAGGCCGCTGCTGCCGGCGTTGATGCTCTGATCATCGTTGATCTGCCACCGGAAGAAGATGCCGAACTCTGCGATTTGGCCATGCCCGCCGGCATCCGCTGGATCCGCCTCGCAACACCAACCACATTGGGCACACGTCTGCCACAGGTCGCCAACAAGGCCAGCGGTTTCTTGTATTATGTTTCCATCGCGGGGGTAACCGGCACCGGTTCAGCAGCGCAACAGGATATTGCTGCAGCCATCGAAAGATTACGGGAGCACACCGATCTGCCGATTGGTGTCGGTTTCGGAATCAAAACCCAGGAGCAAGTGATCAACATCAATCGCTATGCCGATGCCGCTGTGGTCGGTTCTGCAATTATTGAAAAAATCCGGCTACACCTGGATGCCGATGACAAGGCTCGACCAGAACTGATCGAACAAGTCACCAAATTTGTCGCCACATTGGCTGCACCACTAAAATCCGCTTGACCAGAGGGCAGCAGTTCCCACCGACTTTTCGGTAACACGAATTTATAGCTGTTTTCAAGTCAGTTGGTCCCATGGACATCGAGCCAAAAAACAGTCAGCGAAGCCCTGGCCAGTGGGGCCTTTGGTGAGGTGCCCCTGACACCCATGACCTTTCATTGTGTACGGCCGATCGCACACAGTTCGTCAGTGTGACATAAACACCGGAATCGTCATATGCTGGAGAATTTCACGGGTCGCACCACCGAGCACCGTTTCACGCAACCGGGAATGGCCATAGGCCCCCATCACCAACATTCCTGCGCCATCATCTGCTGCACGTGACAACAGGGCATCGGCAAATGATAATTCATTTCTGACCATATGACCGGCTTCAGCATTGACACCGTGGCGTGTCAGGTGGAGAGAAATATCAGCACCCGGAATCGGTCCATGATTTTTACCGGCCCCCGGGTTCATGGCGATGACGGTGACTTTCTTGGCCCGCTTCAGCAATGGCAACGCATCATGAACGGTTCTGACGGCCTCCCGTCGTCCATTCCAGGCCAGCAGGATATGATCAATTAATGGTTGATACACGCCGACATAGGGGATCACCAACTGTGGTCGTCCACTTTCCAGTACCAGTTTATCGGCAAGATTCTTGCCTTTGTCATTTGGATCATCCGGGTTGCCCTGCCCAATCACCAACAAGTCCGTATAACGGCCATGCTGAACCAGCAAATCGAGGGGTTTGCCTTCGACCAGACGCCACTCACCACTGATCCCCGCCTGATTGGTCACATCCAGAAAATCCTGCTCTCTTACAGCAGCACGTTTGCGTGATTCCCGCATCACCCGGGAGACAATATTCGCGCCGAATTGTGCTTCCAGATAAGGAGGCACATCCAGGGCGTACAGGGTGTCGAATCCGATCAGATGGGCCTTGAACGCCGCCGCCAGTCGGGTAGAAAACTTCAGTCGCTCTGCTGAGGAATTGCTGTTGTCAATATGTACCAGAATATCCTTGAAACCCATCTCGTCACCTCAATCGCTTGCCTGGTCTTGGTAGAAATATGTAAGTCTGAAGACTACACGTTGACATGAATTACCACAATGACCACGATCAACTATAAGAGACTCATGCAAAGGAGCAACAAACCGATCGACTCCTATTCCCGGAAAGGCTCATCGCAAGAAAAAAGTCGGCAAATCTTGCGTTTGTGGGAACTCCTGGAATTCTGCCATTGGCATTTACGTAAGGCCACCAAATCAATACAATACACGACTGGTATTTTTGTATGTTAAAGTTTTATTTTTTTCGGAGTTTTTTTCCATGACCTATGTCGTCACTGAAGCCTGTATCCGCTGCAAATACACTGACTGTGTTGAAGTCTGTCCAGTCGATTGTTTTCACGAAGGACCGAACTTTCTGGTCATCGATCCCGAGGAATGCATCGATTGCAGTCTTTGCGAGCCAGAATGTCCGATCAGCGCCATCTACCCGGATGATGACATGCCTGAGGGACAGGAGAACTATCTGGAATTAAATGCTGAATTGTCACAGGTGTGGCCGGTCATCACTGAAATGAAACCGGCATTGACCGATGCAGAAGAGTGGAAAGACATTACCGGGAAGCTCGATGAATTGAAACGTTGATACTGTTTTTCCAGTGGCCCACTAACTCAGAAGATGTGGTGTGTGCATCAATCTCGAAAATTGTTGAACTGCAAAGGCAAGCCTGCATCGACATCGCGTAGCAATGCAATGACGGCCTGCAAATCATCACGTTTCTTGCCGGTTACACGCAATTGCTCACCCTGTACAGCCGCTTGTACCTTCATTTTAGCAGTCTTGATTTTCTTTACCAGATCGCGTGCACGATCACGGTCGATACCATGTTGAATGACGATTTGCTGGCGCGCCTTGCCCCCTGAGGAAGCCTCCACTTCATCCTCCTGCAGACACTGCAGGTCAATACCCCGTTTTGCGAGTTTGCTACGCAGGATTTCAGCAGCCTGATTAACCTGAAATTCATTATCGGCAAACACAGTCAGTTTTTCCGCAGTCAATTCCACCCTGGCATCGGTATTCTTGAAATCATAACGGGTACTGATTTCCCGGTTAGCCTGATCAACAGCATTGTTGACCTCCGGCCAATCCACTTCACTGACAACATCAAAGGAAGGCATATCACTTCTCCACAGGCGACACAACAAACGGGGGTGCTTATTGATTACATCACGAGTCAATTTTACGCGATGTGTTTTATTGATACCAGATTTTCACACTTTTACCAGGGGCTCCTGACCAAGGATTCGCTGAATTCTTGCCCGCTCGATGGCCATAAATGTCCAACTGGCTCAAAAGCTGCCAACGAATCCTTGCTGTTGAAATTCTAACGGGAGCCCCTGCACTTTCCAGAAACGACTGGAAGTCTTCAAATGACTTGCGTTTTCAGTCCTAATGGTTCATAACTACTGTCAGGCCCTTTCATCGAGTGTACACAGTAAACCCGAAATGTTTTCGATCGTCAATAAATATAGAATTATCAACTGCCTCCATATGCTGTCAGGCATCGTGGTAATGCTGTTACTCGGTACGACAGCAGCCATCGCCACTACCGTATTTATCTATCACGAAAAGGACGGTTCGGTACTGATTACCGATCATCAGGTCTCCAAAAATGGTTTCCGTCTTGTCAAACGCTACCATGCTGGCAGCACCATTTCTGCTCACAATCAGGCTAGTAAATCTATTCACGGTCATGACCGACAAACACCAAAAGTTTCATCATATGACAGCAAAATCAATAAATATGCCGCACTGAACCAACTTGATCCCGCCTTGCTAAAGGCTGTCGTGCAGGTCGAATCCGGATTTAATCCTATGGCAACTTCAAAAACAGGGGCCAGAGGATTAATGCAATTGATGCCGGATACAGCGCTTCGCTACGGTGTCACCAACAGTTATGACCCCGATCAAAACCTGGCCGCCGGCGCACGGCATTTGCGAAAATTACTCGACAGTTTTAGCGAAAACATCAATTTGACACTCGCCGCCTACAACGCCGGCTTTGAGAATGTTCGTCGATTCCGCGGTATCCCACCATTCGCCGAAACGCTGCGTTATATTCGCAAAGTCACCTCACTGTTCAGTCTCTATCATCAACAAAGTTAAACCTGGGAGCCTGTCCGAGAATAGGCGCCTACTGCGAAAAAGCAGACTTTGGCCAGATTTCCTCCTACGTCGTTAAATACAACGAGTATTCCATCCTTAGGTTCGTCAACGGCACACCTCTGTGCTACTACTCGCCTCAAATCATGAGATGCTACCTCCCCTACTTTTCCTCGTCACTACTCCGACCCTCGGTACCATTTGTGATTATGACCTTTCCCGTTCTTTGGTGTCATGAACAGCCTGATGTACACTCCAGAGACACACCGGGAATCAGTTCCAGCAGTTCCTTGAGCACACAGGCCGACTTGCCACCGACCGGTTTGACCGTAT
>CAZTLH010000136.1:0-7448 GCA_964614335.1 uncultured Gammaproteobacteria bacterium | reverse complement strand
GATCGAGACACCCAGATAACGTGGCAGAGCTTGTGGTTGAACGGCGTAGAGCAGCAGTTTGAAAAAATTCGCCCCGGTCGCGCGTATCGCTTCAATCTGACCGGATGGCATATTCTCAATATCCTCGGCCAGCATCTTGCCGATAAAACTCATGCTGGCAACCACCAGGGTCAGCACTCCTGCGAGTGGGCCGAAGCCAAAAATTTTGACAAAAAAGATGGCAATGATGATTTCGTGGAAGGTTCGGCTGAGTACCAAAATCGAACGAGCCAGCAGATAAACAGGTGTCGGTACCAGGTTGCTGGCCGCACAGATCCCCAGCGGAATGGCCAGAACCATACCGAGGAAACTTGCAGCCAGTGCCATTTCGATACTTTCGCCGACGCCGCGTACCAGTAATTCCCAGCGACTGAAGTCTGGGGGAACCATCCGCGAAAACATATTCGCTGCCCGTGGCAGGCCATTGCTGATCCGGTGCCAGTTGATATCGAGTGTGCCGAGAGACCAGTAGAAATAGACCACTGTGAGTAGCAATAGGCCATAGCGCAGCCATGGATTCTGGATGATACTCGGTGCACGCCAGTGCGTGGGATACGTGGATGAGCTCATCCGATGACCGACTCGGGTTCCAGATGCGGAACGTCAAGGTTTTGCGATTCCGCTTCAGCATCATCGGTGCGACGGATGGTGGCACTCCAGTCTTCTTCGCCGTAGATATCGGTGAGTACATTCTGATCAAGATCTGATGGCGGACCATCAAAAACCACACGTCCGCCATTTAGGCCGACGATACGATCGGCGAAGGTCTGTGCCAGTCCGACATCATGGATATTTACCAATGCCGGTGTGCCACGTTCCAGCGCGAGTTCGCGGATCAGTCGCATGATTTGACGCGCGGTTTTGGGGTCCAGACTGGCAGTGGGTTCGTCGACCAGCAGCAAATCGGGATCCTGCATCAGCGCTCTTGCAATCCCCACCCGCTGGCGTTGGCCGCCGGAAAGAGCATCGGCGCGGGTGTTGGCATAGCCCTCCAGACCGACGCGATCCAGTAGTTCAAAGGCCGCCTGGATATCGGCGGGCGGGTATTTACGACGATAGGCCCGCCACAGGCTAATGTAACCAAGACGACCGGAGAGCAGGTTTTCCATTACCGTTAGCCGTTCGACCAGATTGTACTCCTGAAAGATCATTCCCATGCGTCGGCGGGCACGGCGCAGGGCTTTTTGATTGAGTGCGGTCACATCGGTGTCTTTGAGCATGACGGTGCCGGAGCTCGGTTCCACCAGACGATTGATGCAACGGATCAAGGTGCTTTTGCCGGCACCCGAGGTGCCAATAATGGCTACCACCTGGGGCTGCTCGACCCGCAAATCGATGTGTTCCAGCGCCCTGGCACCGGTCGGATAGATCTTCGCAAGGCCAGTGATAGCAAGCATGGTGGAGATTCCCTGGTTGAAAAAACTTCCCGCCGAACGAAGCCGGCGGGAAGTAAACAGATGAAGTGCTGTGTGTTTAGCTGCTCTTTTTCTTTTTCTTCTTTTTCTTTTTGAGTTTGAGCTTGCTCAAGGCATCCTGTGTATAGATGACACCATTCTCCTTTTGAATCAGACGGATTGGGCGCCATTGTTCCTTGAAGGTGATGCCACAAAATTTATCGGCCTGTTTGCCGAATTCCTTGGCCAGTCCTGTACCCTTCCAGTCAAAGGTCAGAAAGGCCTCGCGGATTGCTTTTTGCAACGATGGTTTCAAATTGTAGGCATAACCGTACGAGGTCGTAGGGAAAGGCGACGATTCATAGATGATTCGCAACTTGCTCTTGTCGACGATGCCCTTGCTGGCCATGCGGTCCAATACGCTGGAGGCGATAGGTGCGGCATCGTAATCACCATTCGCCACTCCGAGGATGGAGTTGTCATGTTTGCCGGAGTAGATGACTTTATAGTCCTTGCCCGGGACGATACCAAGGTCCTTGAACAATGCACGTGGTGCCTGGTTGCCGGAGTTGGAGGTCGGGGTTACATGGGCGACTTTGCGGCCCTTGATATCGGCCACCTTCATGATGCCGGAGTCCTTGAGTGTGATCAGTTGCAACTTGTAGCCGAAGCTGCCATCGCCTTTGCACATGATCGAAAATGGCACGTAGCCTGCCAGGTTGACTCCGAAGACTGTCGGTCCGGTCGAAATTCCTGCGATATGCAGACGACCGGATCGCATGGCCTCGACCTGGGCGGCGTAGGATTCAGCACCATACCACTTCACTTTCTTACCGGTTTTCTTGGCCAGATAATCCATGAATTCGGTGAAAACATTCTCGTATACAGATGGATCTTCGACCGGTGTGTAGGAGAAGATCAAGGTATCAGGATCGAGCCATTTGCTGGCATCTTTGGGTGTATCAGCAACCAGATCACCATTTTCATCACAGAATTGTGTATCCAGATCGCCACGGTTACACGCTGCATTGGCTGTTGTTACCAAGCCAATACTGAGCAGTCCTCCAAGTAACCAACGAGTGTAAAAAGATTTTGCAAGCATGAGTTCCTCCTCAAGGTGTGATGGAACATAACACCGCGGCAGCGGTGTTACCTCAGGTCAATTTCCTGTACGAAGCAGTATAGAAGCCTTATTTCATGAATGTCAACGATGTATTGTCGAGGCCTGCTCCTCCCGCCATGATTATGGAACACGGGATTTGCTGGCTGTTTTGGGTCAGTTGGCCCATGGCCACCGAGCGAGAAAACAGAAAGCGATTCGTTGGACAGCGAGAACTCCTGCTGATTATAGCTGCATTGTGATTCCACGATAAGGAAAAATACAGCAGCAAAGGAGATTAGTTCAGATAAAGATTATGGATAAAGAAGTTTTCCCCATCGGTGAATGCAGATGCCATTGTCAGGTGTTGACATAACGCCGCTTCAGTTTCTATGTTGTAGTTTAGTCTTTTCCGGCTGTAAAGCGTCGTCGCATCAGGCTGTAATAGAGGATCGGGATGAGGACCAGGGTCAGTATGGTGGAAACCAGGATCCCGAAAATCAGGGATACGGCCAGGCCCTTGAAGATGGGGTCGCCGAGGATGAAGAAGGCCCCGGCCATGGCGGCGATACCGGTCAGGACAATCGGCCGGCTTCGGACCACGGCTGATTCCACCACGGCGTTTGCGAAATTCATCCCCTGGGCGGTGAGCTTGTTGATGAAATCGACCAGCAGAATCGAATTGCGTACAATAATACCGGCCAGGGCAATCATCCCGATCATGGAGGTGGCGGTGAATTTGGCATCCAGCAAGGCATGACCGGGCAGGATGCCGATCAGGGTCAGCGGGATCGGTGCCATGATGATTAATGGCACCAGATAGGAGTGAAACTGGGCCACAATCAACAGGTATATGATGATCAGCCCCACGGCATAGGCGATACCCATGTCACGAAATGTCTCATAGGTGATCTGCCATTCGCCATCCCACTTCAAACTGTTGATATAGGGATTAGCCGGCTGTGCAATAAAATGCTGGGGCAGGGTGTGACCATTAAACTGCTGGCCCTTGATCCGTTGTTGCAGTGCCGCCATGGCATACAGCGGGCTGTCGATCTGGCCACTCATATCCCCGGTGACAAAGACCACGGGCAGTAAATCCTTGTGATAAATGTTCATGTCACGTTTGGCTGAAACCACATCGATAAATGCGGCCAGTGGCACCGGATTGCCGTTACTGCCTGTTATTTTAAAGGCCAGCAGTTGCTCCAGATCTGCCTTGTCGGCTGCGGAAAATTCAAGCCGGATCGGGACCGCGTATTTGTAATGAGGACCATGGATAAAGGCCACGTCCTGGCCCTTGATCAGGGTCGTGATCGCTTCCGCAACCTGTTGTTGACTGATGCCGAAGCGTGCCGCACGAGCCCGGTCGATCTTCAGTATCTTTCTGGGAGACTGGGCCACCAGACTGTCATCAATATCAACCACATCAGCCGTACTCTCGAAATCCTGGCGTATCTGACGGGCGATACGCATTTGCTGCTGGTGATCTGGGCCATAGATTTCTGCAACCAGCGGTGACATCACCGGTGGTCCAGGAGGCACCTCGACGACCTTGATATTGGCCTGCAGGCGCTTAGCTACCGGTTGCAGCAGTTCACGTACCTGACGGGCGATGTCGTGGCTTTTTTGCTGACGTTGATGTTTGTCCGCCAGGTTGACCTGGATATCGCCATACCAGGGTGCCTGACGTAGATAATATTGCCGGACCAGTCCATTGAAGCCAATGGGTGAGGCGGTGCCGGCGTAGAGCTGGAAGTCGGTGATATCAGGAATCTGATTCAGTACTGCCGAGGCCTCGGTCAGTACCCGTGCTGTTTGTTCCACCGTCGTTCCTTCCGGCATATCGACCACAATTTGGAATTCCGATTTATTGTCGAAAGGCAGCATTTTGAGGATAACCGCCCGGTTCACCGTCAGACTGATGGAGCCACCGATGAGCAACAGGATCACCAGCCACAGCAGACCTCGCCGTTTGCGGCCTTTGCCCGGATCCAGAAACGGATCGATGATGGTATGAAAGAGTCGCTGTAATCTGGCCCCGCCTTGTTGTTCGTGACCAGCATGCTGGCCTGCCAGTAACTTGCCGCACAGCCAGGGAGTAAAGATGAATGCCACCCCCAGCGATAACAGCATGCCGGTGCTGGCATTCAAGGGGATCGGACTCATGTACGGGCCCATCAAACCGCTGACAAAGGCCATCGGCAACAAGGCCGCGATGACCGTCAGGGTGGCTAGAATTGTGGGCCCACCGACCTCATCGACGGCTCTGGGAATCGCCTGCAGCAGGTTGCTGCTACCGAGACGAAGATGACGGTGAATATTTTCCACCACCACAATAGCGTCATCGACCAGAATGCCGATGGAGAAAATAAGTGCGAACAGCGAGACCCGGTTGATTGTAAAGCCCAGTGCCCAGGATGCGAACAGAGTTGCGGCCAGGGTTACAATGACGGCTGCCCCAACGATCAATGCTTCCCGCCAGCCCATGGTCAACAGCACCAGTAGCACTACCGAGAGGGTGGCAAAAAGCAGTTTGATCATCAACTTGTGTGCCTTGGCGTCGGCGGTTTTGCCATAGTCACGGGTGATGGTTAATTTGACCTGGTCCGGTATTACCAGTCCCTGTAACTGCTGCAGACGGGATACCACCTGTTGCGCGATACTGACGGCATTGGTGCCAGGTTTTTTGGCAATAGCCAGGGTAACGGCAGAATACAGCGCGTTGTGTGTTTGTCCTGTGCCGGACGGCTGACCAAAACGGACAAAGGATTTGGGTTGATCGGTAGTCAGACGGATAGTAGCTACATCTTCGAGATAGACCGGCTGTCCTTCATGCATACCGACGACCAGACCGGCAACTTCCTCGGCTGTGGTCAGAAAAGTACCGGTCTTGAGGGCGATTTCCTGGTTGTTGCGGGTCAGTGCGCCACTATCGCGGGAGGTGTTGGCTGCGCGCAAGGCATTGCCCAGTGCAGTCAGACCAATGCCCTTGCCCGCCAGATGCTGCGGATCCAGCAGTACATGCACGACCCGCTCCGGTGCACCGACAGTGTAAATATTGCGGGTGCCGGGTATGCGTTTGATTTCCGCCTCCAGGGCATGGCTGACCTCGGCCAGCTGGTCGCTGCCGATGGCCGGGTTCTGACTCCACAGCGTGGCCGTAACAATGGGCACATCATCGATCCCCATGGGTTTGATCACCGGTTGTGCTACACCGAGATTTTGCGGTAACCAGTCACGGTTGGAGAACAGCTTGTTATACAGACGAACGATGGCATCGGTCCGATTCTGACCAACCTTGAACTGCACGGTAAGGGTCGACATCCCGGGTTGGGAAACGGAATAAACATGCTTGATGCCGCTGATTTCTGACAGAATCTGTTCGGCCGGTGTCGAGACCAGTTGTTCCACTTCCTGGGCCGAGGCCCCTGGAAAGGCGATAAATACATTGGCCACAGTGACCACAATTTGTGGTTCTTCTTCACGGGGAGTGACGGCAATGGCAAAAAGACCCAGCAAAAGACCAACCAGGGCCAGCATGGGTGTGATTTCGGCCTTTAAAAAGAGTCGGGCGATCCGCCCGGAAATTCCAAGATTTTTCATAATCAGGGTTTTTTGGCAGCTTGTTCCCGGGAACGCAGCCAAACCGCGTCCAGGGGATTGATGACGACCTGTTCACCTTCTTGCAGACCGGACAATACCTCGATGCTGTTGTTTTGACGTAGACGACCACGGCGGATCTGACGCAGACTGACGTTTCCATTCCCGGTGCTGACATAGACTGCGCTGACTTCACTGCGTTGGATCACCGCACTGGCAGGAATCAGCAATGATCGTTGCTGGCCGATGGCAAAGGCCACCTTGACCAGCATTCCGGGCGACAAGCCAACGGTATTATTTGGCAACGGAATTCGAACCTGGAAGGAGTTGCTCTTCGGGTAGGAATAAGGGTAAATGGTGAAGTTTTTAATCGCTGGTGTGTGTCCATTTTTCGCCAGTATCCGTACTTGATGATATTTTCTAACAGCGAAGATCAGTTGTTGGGGTATGGTTGCCTGGATGCGTAACTGCTCCAGCGACAGACCGGTCAATAACGGCTGACCCGGGCTGGCCGTTTCACCCACTTCAACGTGGCGGGCAGTGACCACACCGGTGTAAGGAGCCTTGATGACGGTGTAGGCCAGTTGCTCCCGCGCCTGGCGTGTGGCTGCCAGACTGGCCCGTTGCTGGGCAGTAGCTGCCTTGAGATTGGCCTGAGCAGTGTCGAAAGCGGATTGTGAAATCAGGTGTTTTTTTAACAGCTCCCTGACCCGGGTGAACTGTTTGCGGGCTTCGGCGAGACGGGCATCGGCCTGGCTGGCAGCGGCTCGAGCCTGTTTTAATTGTGCCCGTTGTGTGGTATCACGGATTCTCAACAGCACCGTGCCGGCTGTAACCAGATCATTGATGTCTACATTGATTTGGGTGATGACTCCACCGGTCTGGGCCGAGACCGTAGATTGATTGACCGCTTGCACCAGACCATCGAGTAGTCGTTCCCTGGGTTCAGCCTGGCTTTTGATGGTCTGGAGCTGGAGTTTGGCAGCGACACTGGTTGTGGGTGTTATGGTCAGCAGTATGTATGCCAACATCAGCGGGAAGGATAGGGGTTTACAGAATATTGGCTTGGTCATAATGAGTCAGTAATGATCGGCAAAGGTTTCAAAGGGTGTAATCAATGGGGTTAGCGGACAGCCCGGTGAGCAATTGGTTGCAACGAAAACAGCGATGCTATAGACATGCATCCCACATATTTACATATAAGGCTATACTAATATTTAATCAACCACAATATAATTTTTTTATTTCCCCCTGTTGATCGCTGTTTATAATAAACTAGAAGCAAGTAGTTGGCCGACAACTGATAGTTAATG
>CAZTLH010000135.1:0-7458 GCA_964614335.1 uncultured Gammaproteobacteria bacterium | reverse complement strand
ACTGGAAATAGCTTTCATGCAAGGACTTGAGACTGAGGTTGCATGGCGTCTCCGACCCTGATTGCTGATGTTTCTGCTGCATTAGCTCCTGTAATCGCGAGTTCAACCAGACCGAGGCTGTTTGTATGCCAGAAGAGTTGTCCTGCGGTGGCGTCAAAGAATGCTCGATGATGACAGACAAGGTGTCCGCCGATTTTCAAACGAACATCATTGTCGATCGATGAGCCGTGGATACCGGTAATACAATTTCCATAATGATCAATATAAATCACCTTCCACAGATCCCGTGAAGAGGCCTCAGGCACCTGCTGCAATGGCGATAATGAGTCGAGAGCCATTCTTTGCATCGGCCGATGTGTTCCGATAGCCAATCCAGCTGCCACTGGCGCATACAGATCACGACCATGGAATGTAGACGAAAGCTGTTTTGGTCGCCAGCTGACCTCATGACATCGGACCTGCGACGATCGATGATGAACAACCGACAACAAGCCATTGTCAGGACCCACCAGCCAATACTGATCACTAAGCAAGACCACAGCTTTTTGATCACTACCAACAGTCGGATCGACAACGCACATAAAAACCGTTCCGGCAGGGAAATCCCGAATCAGCTCCGGTAGCAGAAAGGCAGCCGACTGAATATCATATGCCGGCAAGTGATGACAAAGATCAATGACCTTTACCCGCGGACAAAGACGGTCAAAGACCCCATGAATCTGGCCGACATAGAAATCAGACGTCCCAAAATCAGTCAGCAAGACAATGGTTGCCATAACGTCACCCGCTCAGAAACGAAAAAAGCCTGGCGCAAGCCAGGCTTTAGAAGCTGTACCGAAATACGACATCGATGGATTAGGCTGCGTCGAGGTCCTGACGACCAACCAGTTGAACATAGGCCATGGGGGCGTTATCGCCAGGTCGGTTACCACATTTAAGGATACGCAGATAGCCACCCGGTCGTTCCAGATAGGCCACACCTAGCTCAGAAAATAATTTACCGATTGCTTCCTTGTCACGAAGTCTGGCGAATGCCAGACGTCGATTGGCAACGCCATCAACCTTCGCCAGTGTAATCAATGGTTCCAAAACCCGTCGCAATTCCTTGGCTTTTGGCAAGGTAGTGCGGATATGCTCATGTTTGATCAAAGAAGCCGCCATATTGCGAAACATGGCCGTTCTGTGTGAAGACGTACGATTGAGCTTGCGCCCTGATTTTTTGTGTCTCATGTCTAGCGTCCCATCATTTTGTTCATGCCATCACGGCTGTCAGACAGCACAGAAGGTGGCCAGTTTTCCAGCTTGAGTCCAAGAGACAGGCCTCTTGAGGCCAATACATCCTTGATTTCAGTTAGAGATTTTTTACCGAGATTTGGTGTTTTCAGCAATTCATTTTCGCTGCGTTGTATCAGATCACCGATATAGTAAATGCTTTCAGCCTTCAGACAATTAGCGGACCGTACAGTCAACTCCAGATCATCAACCGGACACAAAAGTACAGGATCAACTTCAGGTTCTTCCTGCTTTTGACTTTCTGATGTCGTTTCTTCGAGGTTGACGAATGAAGACAACTGGTCACTGAGTATCGTTGCCGCCAAACGCACTGCGTCTTCCGGATCTACCGTACCATTGGTCTCAATCTCGAGCACCAGACGATCGAGGTCGACACGTTTTTCAACACGGGCATTTTCAACTTCATAGATTACACGCTGTACAGGACTGTAGGAAGCATCCAGCAGCATGGAACCAACCATTCGCTCAGCATCAACGTCCGTAGAATCGGCAACCTTGTATCCACGACCACGCGTAACCTTGAGTTGCATACTCAAATCCGCGTTATCAGATAAGTGGGCAATTACCGCGTCAGGGTTTTTAATTTCGATATTGTGACTTTCCGAAATATCCGCTGCAGTGACCACACCCGGGCCTTTTTTGTGCAACGTCAGCACCGTATCTTCAGCAACATGCATCGTCAGGGCGATTTCCTTGATATTCATCAGTATTTCAAGTACATCTTCCTGAACGCCTTCGATCACCGAATACTCATGCATGACGCCGTCGATGGTGACTTCAGTCACTGCACTACCGGCAATTGATGACAACAATATGCGACGTAGTGCATTGCCAAGGGTATAACCGAAACCACGTTCCAGTGGTTCCAGTGTAATCCTGGCGCGGTTGTCACCTAATGACTTGACATCTACCAGGTTAGGTTTAAGAAATTGATTGGTCGTATCCTGCATAATATATTCCTGTTCAGATGCAATCTGTTACTTCGAGTACAAGGCCACAACCAGGGATACCCGAACATCCGAAGCTATTTCAGCACGCTCAGGTACCGATTTGTAAACGCCCTTCATTGCTTTGACATCAACATCGATCCATTCAGGCCAGCCGCGTTGCTCGGCCGCCTCAAGTGCGGCCTTGACACGTAACTGACTAGCCGCAGACTCATGCACTTCGAGCACATCTTCTGCCTTGACCTGGTAGGAAGGTATATTGACACGACGGCCATTGATCTTGATTGCTTTGTGCCGTACCAATTGTCTCGCTTCGGTGCGTGAGGCGCCAAATCCAATCCGATAGACGACATTGTCAAGCCTGCCTTCGAGAATTTGCAGCAGATTTTCGGCAGTATTCCCTTTGCGACGATCTGCATCCTCATAATACGACTTGAATTGTTTCTCAAGGATATTATAGGTTCTACGCAACTTCTGTTTTTCACGCAGCTGGTCACCATAAACCGTTGTCCGGCGACGACGTTTCTGCATGGGGCCATGTTGCCCGGGTGCATAGGCGCGTGTCTCGATGGGACATTTGCTTCCGTAACATTTCTCACCCTTGAGAAACAGCTTGCTGCCTTCACGCCGGCAGAGCCGGCAGACTGGACCAATATATCGTGCCACTAACTTTTCTCCGTTTCCATCAGACCCGCCGCTTCTTGGGGGGTCTGCAACCATTATGTGGTATTCCAGTTACATCATGTATGCTGACAACTTCGAGACCCAGGGCATTTAAAGCCCTGACAGCAGATTCACGCCCAGGACCCGGGCCATTCAAATGCACTTCCAGATGTTTCATACCAAATTCTTGCGCTGCCCTGCCAGCTATACCAGCTGCCTGTTGTGCGGCAAAGGGTGTGCTCTTCCTGGCGCCCTTGAATTTGGCGGCACCGGCAGAGGCCCAGCACAATGCATTACCGTGACGATCTGTAATGGTAATGATGGTGTTATTAAAGGAGGCATGAACATGTGCAATACCTTCTGCAACATTTTTCTTGACTTTCGCCTTCTTGCCTGTGGAATGTGGTTTGGCCATAATAACTCCGGTTATCTCTTGATCGGTCGACGTGGACCCTTACGGGTTCTCGCATTGGTGCGCGTTCTTTGTCCACGTGTTGGCAGACCGCGACGATGTCGTAAACCACGATAGCTGCCAAGGTCCATCAAACGCTTGATGTTCATCGAGACTTCATGTCTCAAATCGCCCTCGACTTCATATCTGGCTACTTCGGCGCGCAGCTTTTCAGCCTGCTCCTCAGTCAGATCCTTAACCTGTGTGTCCGCCGGAACAGCAACAGATTGACATATTTTGTCCGCTGTCGTCCTGCCGATCCCGTAAATCGCAGTCAATGCAATATTCAGATGTTTGTGATTGGGCAGATTAATGCCCGCAATTCTCGCCACTTTGTTATGCCTCCGGAACTAAACCTGATGCGCTTGTGAGGAATTCGAAAAGCGCGGGATTCTATACTGTTGTAGTTTGTTAAGCAAGCTAATCAGCCTTGCCGTTGCTTGTGTCTGGGATCCGAACAGATCACCCGTACCACCCGGTTTCTGCGGATGATCTTGCACTTGTTACACAATTTTTTAACTGACGCTCTGACTTTCATTCCTTATCTCCTGCCTTAAATCCTAAATATGTTCCCGGCTAAGGCCTAATGCGGCATACCCAGGCCACCGGTAATACTGCTCTTTTTCATCAAACTTTCATATTGACGTGACATCAGATAGGACTGAATCTGTGACATCAAATCCATAATCACGACCACGATGATCAACAATGATGTGCCACCAAAGTAGAATGGGACATTCCATCTGACAATCAAAAACTCCGGTATGAGCGCAACGACTACGAGATAGATGGCTCCAGCCAGGGTTAGTTTCGACACCACACCATCGATATATTTTGCTGTCTGTGCCCCAGGTCGTATTCCAGGGACGAAGGCCCCGGATTTTTTCAGATTATCAGCAATATCTTTGGGACTGAATACCAGTGCCGTGTAGAAAAAGCAGAAAAAGAAGATCAGGCTGGCATACAGCAACACATAAATCGGTTGCCCCGGCGACAGTGACGTCGCGATATTCTTCAACCAGCCCATACCTTCTGTCTGACTAAACCAGCTGCCAAGACTGGCAGGGAAAAGAATGATACTGGAGGCAAATATGGGCGGTATGACACCGGACATATTCAACTTCAACGGCAGATGACTACTTTGTGCTGCCATCAATCGCCTACCCTGTTGTCTTTTGGCATAATTCACGGTGATACGACGTTGCCCGCGCTCGACAAACACCACAAATGCCGTGACCAGCAAGGCACCAACAAACAGCAGCAGGACTCCTATGGGTGAGAAGGTACCGGTCCGGGCCAACTCAAGTGTGCCCGCAACAGCGTGCGGCAAGCCCGCAACGATACTGCCAAAGATGATCAGTGAGATACCATTGCCGACGCCACGTTCGGTCATCTGTTCACCGAGCCAGACCAAGAACATGGTACCCGTGACCAGGGTCAATACGGCGGTAATTTTAAAGCCAATCCCGGGTGTTACCACAACCGCGTGGCCACCAGCAACCTGACCTTCGATCGCAATAGCAATTCCCAGAGCCTGAAATGTTGCCAAGGCTACTGTGCCATAGCGTGTGTACTGGGTAATTTTACGCCGACCAGCCTCACCTTCCTTTTTCAGCTGCTCCAGACTTGGAACGATCGTGGTCATCATCTGGATGATGATGGACGCAGAAATGTAGGGCATCACACCGAGCGCGAATAAGGAAAGACGACGGAGCGCACCACCGGAGAACATATTGAAGACATCAACAATCGTGCCCTTGGTCTGATCAAACATGGCCGCAACAGCAACCGGATCAACACCAGGGACCGGGATGTGTGCACCCAGTCTGAACACGAACAGTGCGCCGAGAACAAACAGTACACGTGATTTGAGTTCTTTCAAACCACCTGTGCCGCTACCGGCAGATTTTTTGGGTGGCCTGGCCATCAGTCGACTACCTTGCCCCCGGCTGCTGTAATGGCCGCAAGAGCGCCTTTGCTGACACCAAGCCCCTGAATACTGACTGCCTTGTTGATATCACCGGACAAGATGACCTTGGCCCGTTTGGCATTGTGGCGGGCAAGCCCAGCATTCTTGAGTACATCCAGCGTGATCACTTCATCATCGAGGGCAGATAAATTGCCGAGTTTGATTTCAGCGCTCAGATAAGCGGATCGGGAATGAAATCCAAACTTCGGCACCCGCCGCTGCAAAGGCATTTGACCACCTTCGAACCCCACTTTATGGAATCCGCCTGATCGTGACTTTTGACCCTTGACACCTCGGCCACCGGTTTTTCCACCACCGGCACTATGTCCACGACAAACCCGTTTGCGTGATGTATTAGACCCTTCAGCAGGTTGCAATTGGTTTAATTTCATTTAATTTCTTCCCATTTCAAAAGATAGGAAACCTTGTTGATCAAACCCCGGTTCTGTGGCGTATCTACAACTTCAACCGTATGATGAATACGACGAAGCCCAAGACCACGTACACATTCCAGATGATTGGGCGCACGTCCATACATACGTTTTATCAAGGTCACTCTAAGCATTGCTGTTGCAGTCATGACTGCACCCTCACTGTTTGATTTCTTCAACTGTTTTGCCACGTTTGGCAGCAATGTGATCGGGGCTCTGCAGCGTACGCAAAGCGTTCATGGTCGCCAGCGCCACATTGATTGGATTGGTAGTGCCGATCACTTTGGCCAGCACATTGCGCACACCCAGTGCTTCAAATATGGCCCGCATCGTCCCGCCTGCAATGATTCCTGTACCCGGTGAAGCCGGGCGTATGACCACCCGTGCAGCGCCATGTCTGCCAATCATAGCATAGTGAAACGTGCCCCCTTCGGCCAATTCCACGCCGACCATATTTCTTTTGGCAGACTCCATGGCTTTTTGTACAGCCAACGGCACCTCACGGGCCTTGCCTGTACCGATACCCACCTGCCCTGCACTATCACCTGCAACAGTAAGAGCAGAGAATCCAAATATCCTGCCGCCTTTAACTACTTTGGCAACACGACGGATATTAATCAGCTCTTCTACCCAGCCATCGTCCACTTGCTCGGTCTGAGCCTTTCTTCTTTCAGCCATGAATCAATCCCTTAGATCTGCAAACCATTTTCACGCGCCGAATCAGCCAACGCCTGAACCCGGCCATGATATTTGAAACCCGCACGGTCAAATGCAACACGTTGTATACCCGCTGCCAATGCCTTTTCAGCAATTCGCTTTCCGATCAGACGTGCCGCCTCGATATTCCCACCATGTCGCACCTGCTCACGAACATCGGCTTCCAGTGTCGATGCGCTCACCATCGTCTGTCCTTTGACATCATCGATGATCTGGGCATAGGTATGCTGTGACGTACGATAAATACTGAGTCGGATAACTTCCTGTTCCCGGATCCTGGCCCGTGTTTTACGTGCCCTGCGGAGTCGAGACTGTTGTTTACTTGCCATAGTGCTAACCAGTCTGTGTGTTTTACTGCATTAAATGAATAAGATGCAACATAAGCTATATGCTATTTCTATTTCTTCTTGGCCTGCTTGCGGACCACGTGTTCATCCACATAACGGACGCCTTTGCCCTTATACGGTTCCGGTGGCCTATAATGTCTAATCTCGGCAGCAGCCTGCCCTACCTGTTGTTTACTCACGCCCTTGACAACGATTTCAGTTGGGGTTGGTGTTTCGATGACAATTCCATCCGGCACTTTATACAGCACCGGATGTGAGAAACCCAGGGTAAGATTCAACTCACTGCCCTGAGCCTTGGCACGATAGCCAACACCGATGATTTTCAGACGTTTTTCAAAACCACTGTGAACACCGGTCACGGCGTTTTGTACCAGGGCCCGCATGGTTCCTGACATGGCACCGGAAGCCTTGCTATCATCACACGCGGCAAACACAATTTTCTGTTCCTGAACCTCAATTTTCACCAACGGGTGTTGTTTCAGGGTAAATGTACCTTGTGGTCCCTTGGCGATCATTTCATCACCGGCCATGTTGAACTCAACACCAGCCGGGATATCTACCGGGTTTTTAGCTACTCTGGACATGAATAAACTGCTCCAAATCTTTGCTGGTCAATAAACGGTACAAAGAACTTCACCAC
>CAZTLH010000134.1:0-7524 GCA_964614335.1 uncultured Gammaproteobacteria bacterium | reverse complement strand
TCCTGATACTGTGGTAGCACCGGGCGCTTTTTTTGCCGCGTCAATATAGTCTTGTAAGGTCTTGAATGGACTGTCATTGCGGACCACCAGGGCATCTGGTGTGTAGTGGAAGAAATAGACAGTATTGATGTCCGGCGTCTTGAAACCAACGTTTTTTTGCATGGGCTTGAGGATGATGTGCGGCAGGTTGACACCCATGATTGTATAACCGTCCCCGGCCATACCGTTTAGTTGTGACCAGCCAACAGCACCACCGCCACCGGGTTTGTATTGAATAACCATTTCCTGCCCGGTGAGCTTCTTGAAGAAAGATTGTTGAAATCGTGCAGTAATGTCTGATTCTCCTCCCGGGCCAAATGGAATAATGTATTGCACAGGTTTGTCAGGATAGCCTGCTGCATAGGCGCCGCCAGAGACCATGAGTCCCAGGGATGCGGTAATCAGAAGTTGCTTCAGTGTTGGTTTTTTCATCGTTGCTCTCCTCTTTAAGTTACGTTTGGTGGTCAGGTTGTGGCAGCAGCAATAATGTGCAAGTTACTACCGCCATCTTGGAAATCAGGCTTGTTCCCTTTTGTGACACGCAGGGTTGGCATACATAGTCAGTATCGACGTATGACGGGTAGGTCAAGCCTGAACTGCTTGCAAGAATCGATCGCGGATTATACTTGGGTCTAATTGTATCACTGGTGCCTTGATATTTCCTGACTCGCACTTGCAGACGATGATAGTCATTTCGTTGTCATCAATGGCCTGCTGCAGGATTTCGGGGGTATCTTCTGCCTCGCACTCAATCACATTTTCGCAACCACAGGCCTTCGCCACCTCAGCCAGCGATGTTGTCTTGCTGGCGTAGGTGGGTTGATCACCGGTTGAGCCATAGCTGCCGTTATCGATGATCAATAGGATATAGTTATTCGCTATATTGTTGGCAATGGTTGCTAAAGTTCCCAAATTGCTAAGAACGGCACCATCTCCGTCAATGGTGATAACTTTTTTCTGCTGTGAAAGTGCCAAACCCAAACCGATGGAGGAGGCAAGTCCCATGGTGCCCAGCATATAGAAATTGCTGGGTTGATCATCGATCAAGCACAGTTCCTGACTGGGTATGCCGATATTACAAACAACCAGTTGATCAGAGAGGATCGGCGCGATTTGTTTTAGAACTTCTGAACGTAACATCATTAGATCCCCTTCCAAAATGTGGCGTCTGTCAGTATGGCCACCGGTTTATTACACATGAAACTGTACTTAAGGATGGCATCCAGATCGCGCATATCGTCCTGATGATGAAAATGATAGGTCGGTATACGGAGTTGTGCAAGCAGGGCTTTGGTGTGAATTGCCATTTCAACCTGACAGGCTACTGCCTCACCGATTTCACCACGGTAACTGATCAGCATGGGTAGCGGCATACGATAAAACTGGGTCAGTGTGGCGAGCGCATTGACCGTCAAACCGATTGCGGTATTTTGCATAACGATGGCAGGTCGTTTGCCGCCCATGAAAGCACCTGCGCAAAGACCGATACCTTCATCTTCCTTATTGCACGGAATATGTAAGATATCCTGGCATGTTTCGAGTTTTTTGATTACACCTGCCAATTGTTTGCAGGGCACTGTAGTTACAAAAGAAACCTTGTTTGCTACAAAGCTATCTATAATCTTGTCGTCAACGGTCACACTGGATCTCCTATTGGATGTAAGTCTATTTTCAAATAAAACTATATTTCATTCAAATCAAGTATATTTTATTAATCATAAAATATAATTTTAGGTCAAGCATACTCTGAGACTATCTTTTTTATTTCATCCAACAAGCAGTCGACCAGCCTTATCTTTGAACAGTCCTCTCTTGTCAGCACACCAAGAACACGACAGATCGGCATGGAATTCAGTGGAATTTTCCTTAACATGGAGAAAACTGGATCAGGCACACAGACGTTTGGTGCTACAGAAACCCCCAGGTTATGTGCGACCATGCAGGACAGTGTGTCCAGAGACTCCATATCCATCGCCGATTTGACTGTGATGTTATTCTTTGCCAGCCATTCATCCGCAAGCAAGCCGGCGGCAGTTCGGCGTGCGTGACGGATATAAGGCATTTCACGAAGCAGACGAAATGGATCATCGTCCACCACTTCTGGAGCAGTTAACAACACGAGTTCTTCTTTGACAAATGGTTGCCAGTGCAAATATGGCTCAATTCTCTTTGGCTCACTCAAGATTGCAGTGTCTATGGCACCACGCTCAACCTGCTCCAGCAGGTCATCAGACAAACCCTGTACCACGCGTATATGCAGATCGGGGTAACTTTGAATAAGTCGTTTGGAAGATATTGGTACCAGACCTCGTATCATCGAAGGGACCGCGCCAACGATAAGCTCACCAAAATACCGGGGGTCTCCGGTCAGGTCATCGAGGATGGTTTCATAGGCATGGATGACTTCACGCGCCTTGGGCACCAGCGCTCTGCCAAGTTGATTGAGCTTTGGGACCTTGCTGCTACGATCAAAGAGTGTGACCTGAAGACTTTGCTCCAGTCTTTTCATTTGTTGACCGACAGCAGCATGGGAAACGAAGACTTTATCTGCGGCTGCACTAAAACTTCCGCTGTCAGCAACCGCAATCAATGTTTTAAGAAGTGAAATCGACATTGTATTCAAACCCTGTATTGGTGAGATGAGCCCATTAAAACAGCCATGTGACGTGAAATGCAAACAACAGTTCCCGTCGGGAATTTGATATCAGGGATTTGTTGACTGCTTTCGAGTCTGTTGGTCATTTGTGAATAAATAACGAGAAAATCGTCAGCGAATCCATGGCTGACAGAAGTCCCCGGATAGCAAACCTGTAATCAGACACTGAGCACGATCTTTGGTGCGGCCGCCAATCCACCCCGGATATCTTCAAAGGCCTGATGGCCCTGTGCCAGCTAGCGCATTTCGATCTTGTTTCGCTTGTGGAGGATTTTCTTGACAGCGAAATAAATGCTGCAAATGTGTAGTAAATTTGAATTACTGGGTGAAAAAACTATATCAGTGTGTACCGTTTCTACGGTATTACGATCATCTTCATACAATCGTGATCATTATTTCCCGGGCTGTTGACTCGTGTACTGACCGGGTAGATCAGAAGTTTTGAAGGTAAATCTGTATCGAGTAGCTGCTGGAGTATGACCGGGCCGAAAGCCGCAGGATCCAGCCATGAGTCATAAGACTCTACAGGAACCATGACCGGCATTCTGGAATGAATGTCTCCCGCTTCACCCCAGGCCGAGTGGGTGAGAATGACACAACTTTCCAGGCTTTCGCCACCTGGGCCACTCCAGGATTCCCACAGACCTGCCAGTGCGAAAACACTTTGTCCAGGCATGCTGAAAAACCATGGTTGCTTGATACCGTTCTGCCGCTTCCATTCATACCAGCCATTGGTCGGTATCAGACAACGACGTCTGCGCAGTGCCGAGCGAAAGCTGGGTTTGGTGGCGGCCGTTTCGGCCCTGGCATTGATTAACAATGGACTGGCCGAATCATTTTTTGACCACTCCGGCACCAGACCCCAGCGCAGTATTGCCCAGCAGTGTTGTAACGGAATTTTGTCACGAAGGACCAGAATCGGGCTGGTCGGCGCGATATTAAAACGTGCTTCAAACTGTGGCGCTTTGTTCATGGTAAAGGCTTCTTGTAGTACAACAGGGGAAGCAAAAAGTGTAAATCGTCCGCACATGCCAATCAGTCTAGCATTAATTAACGACGACCTGATGTGGCTAACATGGAATGCTCATAAACTGTTAACGCAAGGGTAGGGGGTTGCTGAATTCATCAAATAACCGGTGCGTGGCCCGAACAGAATCTACCCCGATTATCGAGCTCCAATGGTCATATTTCAGCTTTTATAGTTCAGTATCTTTTAACGATACGACAAATATTTTCGATTGTCACAAAACCTTGAACGGGTTCAAGATACCAGACTACCAAATAAATGGATTGCATTAACCATGCCCAATCAGCTAAAGACTCATACGCGTGTAGTGGTCATCGGTGGTGGTATCGCGGGCTGCTCAACGCTATACCACCTTACCCGTGAAGGCTGGACCGAAGTAGTGCTGGTTCGACCTGGCATGCCGCCGCCCAGATGAGATGACCCAGTTTGGTGGTAATCCTCTATTGCGTAAGGGCAAGCTGTGCAGGCGGTGACGATCGATGGAGTTTTCGATATTTATTTCTTCAGAATCGGTAATCTTCGAGCATTGGCATAGGTTTTTTTTCATTTCTGGGAAAATATTATCGGACAGTAATTTAATCCGATAGTAGTGAGGGTGTTGAAAACAAACGAATGGCAGCCCAGACATTCAAACAGCTTCTCCAACTCACCACGGGGATTTCAACTGGGCAAGGGCCTTTTGAACGACGCTATTTTCCGCATCGAAGGTGCCCAGGGCATCCCCGCTATTCAAGCCAAGCGCCAATAGGAAGGAAAAAGCTGTCGCTATTTGCGGCTACCCTTAACATGGCCGGCGTTATCTGCTACTGCTATATTTGCGTCTGATGCAAATATAGAGTTTCCGCGGAAACACAGACATGCGAGCTGGCACTTTCCAGAAACAGTCCACCGGCTACCGGGCGTTCATTCCGGCACCCCTGCCGCCTGACCCGCCGATAGCGGTGGATGACGAACTTCAGACGCTGCTCTCCGCGGCGGATCGAGCCCTGGGTCGTTTGGACGGATCCATTCAGACGTTGCCGGACCCTGACCTCTTTGTCCTGATGTATGTTCGCAAAGAGGCGGTGCTATCCAGTCAGATCGAAGGCACGCAAAGCTCATTGAACGACCTGTTGCGTGCCGAGGCGGGCATCTTCGATCCCGGTCGGCCAGTGGACATCATAGAAGTATCCAACTATGTCTCCGCGCTGAATTACGGACTTGATCGATTGCGTGATCTACCTGTTTCTATCCGCCTGATCCGTGAAATACATGAGCGGCTGCTAAGAGATGTGCGCGGTGCTCACCTCCAGCCCGGTGAACTCAGGCAGTCACAAAACTGGATCGGACCTGCCGGTACTTCGCTTAACGAGGCCACCTTCATTCCGTTGCCGCCGCATGAAGTACCCAATGCATTGGGTGATCTGGAACGGTTCATTCATTCAAAAGACACAATGCCGGCGCTGATTCGTATCGGTCTGACGCACGCGCAGTTTGAAACCATTCATCCGTTTCTCGACGGCAACGGACGCGTGGGACGATTGCTGATAACCTTCCTTTTGTGTGAACAGGATACGTTGCAATCGCCTGTTCTGTACCTCTCCCACTACCTGAAGGCTAACCGCGCTGAATACTATGAGCGTCTGCAGAATGTTCGAGAGGACGGCGGTTGGGAGGCCTGGTTGAAGTTTTTTCTTCGTGGTGTTGTTGATGTTTCCAGAGAAGCTACAGAGACTGCCCGCGCGATCGTCAGCCTTCGCGAAATGGACCGGGACAAGATCATCAATGAGCTGGGCAGGGTTGCGGGTAACGCCCTCAAGGTTCACGAGCTGTTGTTCAGGTTCCCTTTAATCTCAGTCAATTCCATTGCCGATTTACTCGACGTCAGCTTTACGTCAGCAAATCGGCTGATAGAACGCATGGTTGAAATTGAGATTCTTGTTGAAGTGACCGGCAATGCGCGCAACCGCGTGTTTACTTATGCAGAATCCATCAATTTGTTTTCAAACTAACGAAAAGTAGAAATCACAGATGGCAAAAGAAAAAAACAAATCCCATGAGTCCTGGATCTGGGATGCCGCCTGTTCCATCCGCGGTGCCAAGGACGCTCCGAAGTACAAGGACTTCATCCTGCCGCTGATCTTCACCAAGCGGCTCTGTGATGTCTTCGACGACGAACTCAATCGAATCGCCAAAGAAGTCGGATCGAGAAAAAAAGCTTTCCAGCTCGTCAAGGCCGATCACAAGCTGGTCCGCTTCTATCTGCCGCTAGTCCCGGGCGACCCTGAGCAACCCGTCTGGTCCGTCATTCGAAAACTGTCGGACAAGATTGGTGAAGAAGTCACGACGCATATGCGATCCATCGCCAGGGAAAACCCGCTGCTGCAGGGCATCATCGACCGCGTCGATTTCAACGCCACAACCCACGGTCAGCGCGATATCGATGACGATCGGCTTTCCAATCTGATCGAGGCGATCAGCACCAAGCGCCTCGGCCTCGATGACGTCGAAGCCGACATTATCGGCAAGAGTTATGAGTATCTCATACGCAAGTTTGCCGAGGGCGGCGGCCAAAGCGCAGGGGAGTTCTACACCCCACCCGAGGTTGGCACGATCATGTCCAGGGTGCTGCAGCCAGAACCGGGTATGGAAATCTACGATCCCTGCTGCGGCTCCGGCGGCCTGTTGATTAAATGCGAGAGCGCCATGGAGGAACAGACGAAGGGTGAGCAGAAACGCACCTTTGCACCGCTAAAACTCTACGGACAGGAATACATCGCCGATACCTGGGCCATGGCCAATATGAACCTGATCATTCACGACATGGAAGGCGAGATCGAAATCGGTGACACCTTCAAGAATCCGAAGTTTCGCAAGAGTGGCAAGCTCCGGACATTCGATCGCGTGGTCGCGAATCCGATGTGGAACCAGAACTGGTTCGTCGAAGTCGACTACGACAATGATGAACTCGACCGCTTTCCGGCCGGCGCGGGTTTCCCTGGTAAATCCTCCGCCGACTGGGGCTGGGTCCAGCACATGCAAGCGAGCCTCAACAAAACGGGTCGTGCGGCCGTCGTCCTGGACACCGGTGCGGCGTCCCGTGGTTCCGGCAATGCCGGACAAAGTAAAGAGAAGACTGCTCGCCAGTGGTTCGTTGACAAGGACCTAATTGAAAGTGTCCTGTATCTGCCCGAAAACCTCTTCTACAACACCACAGCGCCGGGAATTGTTCCGTTCCTCAATAAGGCCAAGCCCAAGGCCCGGCAGGGAAAGGTCTTCCTCGTCAACGCTAGCCAGGTCTTCGAAAAGGGTGACCCCAGAACTTCATCCCGGATGAGGGCATCCAGCGCATCGCCGATATTCTCATTACATGGAAGGAGGAGGAAAAACTTAGCCGCATGGTCGACCACGCCGAGCTGAAGAAAAACGACTACAATATATCGCCCAGCCGCTACATTCACACCTCAGATCCCGAAACCTACCGACCGATTGCGGAGATTGTCGAGGAACTGAACGTCATCGAAGCCGAAGTCCGGGAGACAGACAAGGCATTGAAGGAGATTCTGGTGCGCATTATGAAATAAAAGTAATTCTAGCTATTTATAGCTACATATAGCTTAATTATGCTATAAATACCTATAAATGATTATAAATAGCTAGAAATACTGTAGAGGTACACTTATGGACCCTATTAAAAACCCGTTTTCGCCTGGTGTCGGGGCTCCTCCGCCTGACCCAGGGTTATCCATACTTCCTGCAGGAATGGGGCTATCAGGCCAGGAACCACGCAAAATCCTCCCCGATTGATCTCACAATCATTCAT
>CAZTLH010000133.1:0-7567 GCA_964614335.1 uncultured Gammaproteobacteria bacterium | reverse complement strand
TGAGGATCACCGTAGACAAAAACAATACCTGTGTCTAATGAGGATATAGTGTCTAATGAGGATATAGTGTCTAGGCCATTTTCTACAATCGTAGTCCCAACCCTATTGTTTTGGTGAGCTGGTGATACAGCTAGCGGAGCTAGTATATAACCAATATGTTCATTGGAGCTATCTAAAAACACAGGGCTAAAGGCTATATGACCGATTATTACATCGTTATCTGTAGCGACTAGGGACATTGTATCAACTGTGGATTCTTCCACTAAAAAATTCACGGCCAAATTAGAGACTAGATCCGCCTCTGATTTGTTAAATGTTTGAAGATAAAGGGTTTTAATAACGTCAGAATCATTCATGCGGGCGAATCGAATTTGCATGTTTCTGACTTGTTTATTGGCCATAATCTTCCTCTTTCGACTGTGAAATCAGTGACATTCTAATTCTATTCTTGCATGTCGATGATAAATTATTTGTTGAATACAGTATGACAAGCTCGTAAAAACCTGGAATCATGACGGTTATCGCCGTCTGGCCAGACACTACGGTCTCAACCTGGTTACTGCCGTCACCCTGGATCCCGATCGCCCGGTGAGCTTGCGGCGTTTGCAGGAAATCCGCCAAATTATCAAAAAAGATCAAGTCGTCTGTCTGTTTTCAGAACCACAGTTCCCGACCACCATACTTCGGCCGTTAGTTCACAATGGCTTGAAAACCGGAATTCTTGACCCCCCTGGGGTCAACGTTGCCTGCTGGTGAACAAACTTATGAGCTGTTGCTGCGTACGCTTGCGATTAGTCTTAGAAATTGTCTGAAAGAGAGTAGTCAATAATCGTGGATCGCAACAAAACGTGGACTGCCAGAAACCTGGCAGTCCACGTATGAGGACAAGACATTCCCGTATCCAGCCGTCCAGCCGTCCAACTATGGCGAATCATACACCTTCGCTATTCGGTCTGTATCAAGACACAAAATCAGATCGTTCTGTGAGGCGGCCATATTTTCAACCAAACCGGGAGTCTGTCCGAGTGTCCGAGAGTAGATAGCCTACTGTTCCTATTCTCGGACAACTTCTTAGCCGTTGTTATTATCTGTAGGACTCTCGGTCCCCAATAATGGTTTGACTTTGGCTTTGCCATCGGACCTTTGGCCAGAAGTATCCCCTGTTCCATCGGGCGCTCCTGCAGTTCCATCAGTGGATTCAGTTTGCTGGCCGGCTTCGCCATTAGCAGATTGCTCTGAGGAATTGCTTTCACCACCGAGAGGGCTGCCATTTTCGCCACCGGATTCACCACCACTTCCAGCCATATCCCCACCATGGTCACCAGACTCACCACCATTGCCACCTGCGTCACCACTATTTCCACCATCACCGCCGCCGTTGCCACCTGCGTCACCACTGTTACCGCCATCACCACCGTTACCGCCATCACCACCATTTCCGCCGGCGTCTCCACTATTTCCACCATCACCACCGCCGTTGCCACCACTTTCCCCTTCATTGCCATCGGCATAGACAGGGCTGGCGGTCAGGGATGTCATGGCGGTCACGGCGACAGTTGCCGGAATGATGACTGCAGTCGATAAGGACAACGAGGTAACACAACCGATGGCCAGAATTTTCAATGCAGGTAATCCAGTTTTTTTGCTCGCTTTCATTTTGTAATCTCCAATTATGATGTAACAATTAAAATGCTGTATGACTTCGAATATGGCTCTATCATAACCGGGGATTACTTAAAACAAGCTTAAGGACCAGTCTATGTGCAGCTCCAAGTGTTAACAGGCATCATCAAACCCTGTGCTCCCAGTTCACGGATTGTCACGACATCTCGATGTGACCGGTCACAGCATACATAGACCGCGAGCTTCGCCTGTTGACATAAATCGGCATACTTTTTTCGAATCGATGGAGTTGCAGTATCTGCAGTCTTTTTTTCCAAAGACAGCACGGCAAAATCTGCATTTATTCGTCTGGCCTGCTGCAAATCACGGAGATTGTGACAGCAAGCAGCCACCAGCATATGTCCGGGCAACGGCCGTCTGGACAAGGAAAATAGCTGTGTTCTGTTCAAATGCACACCATCAGCCCGCCATCGCACAGCCCGACCCGGATGACCAGATACCAACAATTTGACCCCGGCAGATTGGCAACGCTGCTGACAATGGCAATAATAATCCAACAATTTTGATGTCGTCATCACCGGTTCACGTACAAGCAGCATACGCAAGCCATTCTTGATGGCTTTATCCAGATCATGCAGCGCTACGGTCACACCCGTCCTGGATGCGCAACTGCTCGCATACTCATGCGGTAATAACACTGCTTTGACGATGGCTTGATTGGCCGGCAAAAATGGTAATTTTGGCAGTTCTTCAGGATTCTGCCAGGATACCACCTGCCCTTCCAGACCTTCCGCCGTGCCGGTGAACTCGAGAACATCAAAGACATGCAAGACCACAGTTCGTTGCGGATAACGATAGTACAGACGGATAAGCGGCATCACGGTACCAATCGTGACACCCAGTTCTTCTTTCAGCTCCCGGTGCAGTGCCTCGCGTGCTGTCTCACCCGGCTCCAGCTTGCCGCCGGGAAACTCCCATAAACCGGCGTAGGGGTCGCGAGATCGACGTTGTGAGATCAGAACCTGATTTTGCCGACGCAATACCCCGGCAGCCACATGTAATGGTTCAGGTGGCGTGTTTGCAGCCACAATACCGCCAGGAGGCTGTCTATTCCCGGACAGGCTCCTAGCTGCGATAACTGGCATTAATCGTGACATACTCCGTGGTCAGATCGCTGGTCCAGACCTGGTATGCTCCTTCACCAACACCGAGATCGATACCCAGGGTGATATCGACTGTCGCCATCGCGGCCTGCCCGGCAGCTTCAGTATATCGGTTATCAACGCAACCGCCGGTAACAATACGTAAACCGTTGATGGTGATGTTGGTCTTTTCAGGAACAATATGCTCCGCATGGGCACGACCTGCCGCTGCCAAAATCCGGCCCCAGTTGGGATCAGAAGCGGCCAGTGCAGTTTTTACCAGCGGGGAATGGGCCACACAATAGGCGACATTTTCAGCCTCTGTCGTACTTGCTGCACCGGTAATTTGTACGGTAATGAATTTTGAGGCGCCCTCAGCATCACGAATCAGCAGCGTTGCCAATTCAACCAGAAGATCCGTCAAAATCTGTTCAACCTCGGGGTAACGAGGGTCATCGACAGCGGTTAAGGCAGGTATTGTTGAAATACCGGTTGCTGTCAAGACACAGGAATCATTGGTCGAGGTATCCCCATCCACCGTAATACGATTGAAACTGGCATCTGTCGCAACATGTAACAACCGCTGCAGTATTTTACTATCGACCGCCAGATCGGTGGCGGCAAAACATAACATCGTGGCCATATTGGGCCGAATCATGCCACTGCCCTTGGCGATGGCGGTAAATGTGACTTGTTGCCCGTCAAGATCCAGCACTCTGCTGACACCTTTGGGTTGGGTATCCGTAGTCATAATCGCCCGGGCACAATCAGACCATCGATCCGACTGCAGCTTTTCCGGCAAATCATCCAGCCCGGCAAGCAAACGACTCATCGGCATTGGTTCACCGATGACCCCGGTAGAGAAGGGCAAAATCTCATCGCCCTGAAAACCCAGTCGCGCGGCCATTTCCCTACAACTGAGCCGGGCATCCTGCATACCCTGAACACCGGTACCGGCATTGGCATTTCCGGTGTTGATCAACAGCGCCCTGGGCCGGGACCGCTGCAAATTCTCCCTGGCAATCGTCACCGGTGCCGCGCAGAAACGATTACCGGTAAATACGGCGGCAGTATTTGAGCCTGCTGCCAGTTCGATCAAGGCCAGATCATCACGACCCGGATAGCGAATACCAGCAGCTGTTATCGCCAGTTTTATCCCAGCTACAGGTAATAAAGCACCAAGTGCTGGCAGTGCGGCGGTCATCAGCCAGGACTAGTTTAAACGACCGTGACACTGCTTGAATTTCTTTCCTGAACCACAGGGACAGGGTTCGTTGCGACCTACCTTGCGGCCAGCACGGACATAGGGCTGGGTTGCAGGTTCTTTCCAGCTTTCAGAATCTCTGTGCTCACTGCCATCCTCAAGCTCATTCTCCGCCTGATCGGCATCCGGGTGCAGGTACTGCATGGACTCTTCTGCAGGACGCTGGCCATAACTATCCATTTCTTCTTCAGCCGCACGGATTTCCATCCGCGATAAGACCGAAATCGCCTCGACCCGGACACTATCGAGCATGGCACTGAAGAGTTCGAATGCTTCGCGTTTATATTCTTGTTTTGGATCTTTTTGCGCATAACCACGCAAGTGAATCCCCTGACGCAGATGATCCATATTGGCCAGGTGTTCACGCCACTGACCATCAAGCACCTGCAACATAACGGCCTTTTCAAGATGTTGCATCATCTCATCACCGTAACGCTGTCGTTTTGCGTCATAGGCGGCGGTCACGGCTTGCTGCAAACGTTCGCGTAAACCTTCTTCATTCAGCTGCTCATCTTCGTCGAGCCATTTTTGTACCGAGAGCTCCAGACCAAACTGTTCCAGAAAGTCACTTTCCAGCCCCTCCAGGTCCCACTGTTCCTCGAGACTTTGTGGCGCAATATGCTGGTTGATCACATGGGCCACCACTTCGGTACGAACCTGGGCAATGAAATCACTGATTGCTGCCGATTCAAGCAAGTGATTGCGTTGTTGATAGACTACCTTACGCTGTTCATTGGCCACATCATCATATTCCAGCAACTGTTTGCGGATATCAAAGTTGCGGCCTTCTATCTTTTTCTGAGCATTTTCAATGGCCCGTGTTACCCAGGTATGTTCGATCGCCTCGCCTTCTTCCATACCCAGTTTCTGCATTAAAGAGGAAATTCGGTCAGAACCGAAGATCCGCATCAAATTGTCTTCCATGGAGACATAAAAACGACTTCTACCCGGATCACCCTGACGCCCGGAACGACCACGCAGCTGATTGTCTACCCGTCGGGATTCATTTCGTTCAGTTCCGACCACATACAAACCACCGGCCTCAATCACGGCTTCATGACGTTGTTGCCACTTTTGGCGGCGTTCTTCTGCCTCATGCTCGTCCTCGACAGTGGCCAATTCCATGTCCAGATTACCACCGAGAACAATATCGGTACCACGGCCGGCCATATTGGTTGCAATGGTCACCGCACCGGGGCGACCTGCCTGGGCGATAATCTGGGCTTCACTTTCATGGTGCTTGGCATTCAGCACCTGATGTTCAATCGAATCCTTATTGAGTAATTCAGATAAATACTCAGAAGATTCTACCGAGGCCGTACCCACCAGAGCAGGTTGCTGGCGTTTCCGGCAATCGAGTATAGTTTCGAAAATCGCAGCATATTTTTCCTTTTGGGTCCGATAAACCAGATCCGACATATCGTCACGAATCATTTCCTGGTTGGTCGGTACGACCACGACCTCGAGGCCGTAAATTTGATGAAATTCCACGGATTCAGTATCCGCCGTACCGGTCATGCCCGACAGTTTGTCGTACAAACGAAAATAATTCTGGAAAGTAATGGAAGCCAGGGTTTGATTTTCCTGTTGTACCTGCACCCCTTCCTTGGCTTCCACCGCCTGGTGCAGCCCTTCTGACCAACGCCGACCGGACATCATACGGCCGGTAAACTCATCGATGATAGCAATCTGGCCCTCATGGATCATATAATCCACATCCTTGGAAAACAGGGTATGCGCACGTAAAGCCGCATTGACATGATGCATCAAGGCAATATTGCTGACTTCATAAAGACTCGAGTTTTCACCCAAAAGACCAATTTCGACCAGTTTTTGTTCAACTTTTTCCTGGCCCTCCTCGGTCAGAAAGGCCTGCCGGCCCTTTTCATCGACCGAGAAATCACCGGGGCCATCTTCCTCTTCCTGTTTGGCCAGTTGTGGAATAATTTTATCGATCTTGTTGTAAAGGTCTGTGTCGCCTTCAGCAGGACCCGAAATGATCAACGGCGTACGAGCCTCATCAATCAGGATAGAATCCACTTCATCGACAATGGCAAAATACAAGGCACGCTGAACCCGTTCTTCTCCGGTAAATGCCATATTGTCGCGCAGATAATCAAAGCCAAACTCGTTGTTTGTACCATAGGTTATATCGGCGGCATAGGCTGCACGCTTATTCTCGTTGTCCTGACCGGACAGGATGACCCCGACTGACAAACCCAGGAACTCGTGAATCTTGCCCATCCAGGCTGCATCACGACTGGCCAGGTAGTCATTGACTGTAATGATGTGTACCGATTTACCAGTCAGTGCATTCAGATAGGAAGGCAAGGTCGCGACCAGGGTCTTGCCCTCACCGGTACGCATTTCAGCAATCTGTCCATTGTGCAAGACCATACCACCGACCATCTGCATATCGAAATGACGCATCTTCAATACCCGGGTCGTAGCCTCGCGAACCACCGCGAATGCTTCCGGCAACAGGGTTTCCAATGTATCACCACCGGTCTGCAGGCGATCTTTGAATTCTGCCGTTTTGGCCTTTAACGCAACATCGTCCAGTGCAGCCAGACTTTCTTCGAAGGCATTAATCTGGGACACGCGTTTTTGCATTCCCTTGATCAGACGTTGATTTCTACTGCCAAATACTTTGGTTAATACGTTTCCTATCATCTAGACTGTCAACCCGACTATACTGTGCTTGTTAGATGCCAAACGTCGCCTCAAAATGACGATTTCAGCCCATTGGCATCCACGCTGTGGTGCGAACGCACAACAGGCTCACGGCCGACCGCTATGATACCCCAGGAGTCAGTCCGAGAACAGGACCAGAATTTACAGATGAGTTTCATTCCATGACAAAAAGCGGCAACTTCAAGCCTTTCACCCAGTTGCTTTCGAGCTGGGATCAAAATGCCCAGGAAGTCCTCACTGTGCTGCAACAATTGACCAGGCAATGGCCTGTGATTTGTGAAACACAACTCGCCATGCATAGCCGGCCCTTGTGGTTACGTAACCATCAGCTCAGTATCGAGGCCGACTCAGCTCTTTGGGCCAATCGTATCCACCACAGTCGTGTTGTCTTACTGGGGCGAATACGGGAACAAGGATTCAGCAATATCAGCAGCATCGAAGCCAGGGTACGGCCGTCCACATTAACCCGACAAACCATCTCAGACAAGGAACAGGTCAGTACCGATGTTATCAACAATATGCGCAAACTGGCCACTTCAATAGAGGATCCGGAATTACGCGCTGCGTTGTTACGTCTGGCGAACACAACTGCAAACAAAAAAGCCTAACTCATCCTAGCGTTTGTCCCATCACTATCCTCCCGTCAGTCCCATTACCATCTTCTCATTTCTTCCACCCTCATCCCTGTATTTCTTCTACTGTCATCCCCGCGAATGCGGATCCACGCCCTTATCCCTGTATCTTATACACCTCTCCGAGCCCACGATACTAAGGCGCACCTCGACTGCCGTCTTATCCTTTACACAACAAACTCACACCCCATCACACACCACTACTCTCTTCT
>CAZTLH010000132.1:0-7576 GCA_964614335.1 uncultured Gammaproteobacteria bacterium | reverse complement strand
TCAGCAATTCTCATTGTGACAATATCACCTATTCATCCGACAATATCTGGTGAGTCGTCCAACACAAATCAATAGTTTACCGCTGTCTGAGCGCGAGCTGTCCACATTGCGAATACCATAATGAGAATTGCTGGTATCGTGTGGACTGTTCCGGGCGGTTTGCAATGGCATGCTACACTGCCCGACCCAGGCAGATAAGGAGCACGATCATGACGTTGGCGAAACAGCTATTTCAGGCCCTCAAAGAACGAGGGGCGAAGGAAGTTTTCGGGATACCCGGAGACTTTGCCCTGCCATTTTTCAAGGTTCTGGAAGATACTGCCATACTACCACTTTATACCTTGAGCCATGAACCGGCTGTGGGTTTTGCAGCCGATGCTGCGGCCAGGTATCACTCGACCCTGGGGGTGGCTGCGGTAACCTATGGCGCCGGGGCCTTGAATATGGTAAATCCGGTAGCACAGGCCTATGTCGAGAAATCTCCACTGGTTGTCATTTCCGGTGCACCCGGGGCCCGGGAGCGTCATCGCGGTCTTGGGCTTCATCATCAGGTCAAAAGCTTTTCCTCGCAATTGAAGATCTTTCGTGAAATCACCGCAGCCCAGGCTGTACTCGATGATGTGGCGACGGCACCTGCAGCCATCGCCCGTGTACTTGATATCGCAGTCCAGCAATCCCGACCAGTATATATTGAATTACCCAGGGATATGGTGAATGAGCCATGCAAGTGTGTACCGGCGATGACACCACTCCCGGTCGACCACAATGCAGCCAGGGCCTGTGCTCAACAGGTGTTGCAACAACTGCAGACCGCAACTTCACCAGCCATCCTGGCCGGGGTCGAGGTCCGTCGTTTCGGTCTGGAGCAAAAACTGGCCGCACTCTCCAGTCGCCTGCGGATTCCGGTTGCCACCAGTTTTATGGGCCGCGGTATCCTGACCGGCAAAGAGGTACCATTGATCGGGACGTATCTGGGTCTGGCCGGAGATGATGATGTTCGCAGTACGGTGGAAAATTCAGATGCCCTGCTGATGCTGGGCGTGATTCTTAGCGATACGAATTTTGGCGTTTCGAAACGTGAAATCGACTTGCGCAATGCCATTCATGCGCTGGACTGCGAGGTCCGTTTCGCCTACCAGCTCTATCCCGATATCACCCTGGAAGCCTTGATTGATGCCTTGCTGGAGATTGCTGTGCCGATGGGTTCGGCCCGGGCCCGGACACTGGAGGAGTATCCGCATGATCTGGTGGCCGACGAACAGCCGATTACTCCCACCGACATCGCCCGTGCGGTCAACGACCTGTTTGATCGGGAGGGTCGGATGCCGATCGCCTCTGATATGGGTGACTGTCTTTTTACAGCCATGGATATCAAAAATACCGAGCTGGTCGCACCCGGTTACTATGCTTCGATGGGTCCAGGTGTACCGGCAGGTATCGGTCTGCAGGTGGCCTCCGGTCGTCGGCCCATGATTCTGGTGGGTGACGGGGCCTTTCAGATGACCGGTTGGGAGCTGGGGAACTGTCGTCGGTATGGACTCAATCCTGTAGTACTGTTATTCAATAACTGCAGCTGGGAGATGTTGCGAACCTTTCAGCCCGGACCACACTACCATGATCTGGATGACTGGAAATTTGCCGATGCCGCGGTGGCCCTGGGTGGTCACGGTGTGCGGGTGAAGACGCGGAGCCAGTTACAGGCGGCGCTGGATGCAGCAGTGGACAACGAAGATGGTTTTCAACTGATCGAAGTGATGCTCGAGCGGGGTCAGGTTTCGCGTACCCTGGACCGTTTTGTAGGTGCGATCAAGCGTCTTTCCAGTCCAGGGAATTAACACAATAATGTAGACAGACGATCACATCAATATCGAGCGCAGACCTTCCAGCACTTCATTGGGGCGTTCACTGAGCATACTGTGGCCACAGTTCTTGAGCAGCAGGCTGCGGGATTTTGGCATTCGTTCTGTCATCGGGCGGCTGTTACGGGGCGGGGTCATCAGGTCACGCTGACCCAGAATGAACAGGGTCGGGCACTGCACCTTGGCGGCATGCTCCAGACCATTCGCATAACGATGGCAGGCCAGCAAATCATTGTGAATGACGCCATCTGCGGCACGTTCGAGCAGTTGCTGACCGCCACCGAGACGCCACATGCCTGGATTCGGATTGCCATTGAGATGAGCCGGCTTGCCATGTCCCCAGAGATTGAGCATGGCGATCGCATCGGGATGGTTACGCAGCGCGGCATCGAGCAGTTCATCACTGACCGGCATCGGAGCACTGGTGCCTAGCAGGGCCAGTGCCCGGCAGTGATGCGGGTGGCGGGCGGCAAAATTCAGGGCAATCAATGAACCCATACTGTGACCAGCGATAGCGGTCTGCGCCAGACCCAGGGTCTCCAGACAACTAGCAATCCAGTCCGCCATGGCGTCAATCGTGGTCAGCAGGGGCCCGGCTGATTTTCCATGGCCTGGTATATCGAGGGCCAGCACATTGTAGCCGTGACGTTCAAAGTGTCGTTTTGGCAAGGTCCACACGGTGTGGTCCATACCGGCGCCATGGACCAGGGTGATAGTGGCTCGTTGTGGATCCATATGAGCTGTATGGCTATTGATAAAAACCGGTTGTCCTGCGACTTCAATCAACATGCTCATGCCCTCACTTTCTTGCGTACTGCAGACAACGCTACTTTTAGATCATTAATCAGGTCGTTTTTGTCCTCAATACCGATGGAGAGTCGAATCAGACCCTCGCTGATGCCTGCTGCCTGCAGCGCTGCCACATCCATACGGTGATGGGTGGTGCTGGCAGGGTGGATGACCAGACTTTTGGCATCACCAATATTGGCCAGATGAGAAAACAACTGCAGCCGTTCGATGAACAGCTGACCGGCACTACGACCTCCATCGACCTCGAAACTGAGTACACCACCACAGCCTTTCGGTAACAGGCGTTGTGCCAGATCGTGGTCGGAGTGACCAGGCAGACCCGGATAACTGACCCAGTTCACCATGTCATGCTGTTCCAAAAAATTGGCGATTTGCAGGGTATTCTCGACATGTCTGGGCATCCGCACATGCAGGGTCTCCATGCCCTGCAGGATCAGAAAGGCATTTTGTGGGCTCATACAGGCGCCAAAATCCCGTGCCCCTTCCTTGCGGGCGCGCATTATGAAAGCGGCTGGACCGAATTCTTCGCTGAAGACCAGATCATGAAAACCGTCATACGGTTCGGTCAGGGTGGGAAATTTTCCGGATTGTTCCCAGTCAAAACAGCCACCGTCGACCAGCAGCCCACCGATCACGGTACCGTGGCCACTGAGAAACTTGGTGGCTGAATGGACAATGATATCTGCGCCATGGGCGAAGGGTTTCATTAAATAAGGTGTGGCGAAGGTGGCATCGATCAATAGCGGCAGACCGGCGGTGTGGGCCACTTCGGTAATTTTTTCGATATCCAGGACTTCAAGACCCGGGTTGCCGAGTACTTCACCCAGTACTAATCTGGTTTCAGGACGGATCGCCGCGGCGAAGGCAGCCGGATCACGCGGGTCAACAAAACTGGTGGTAATACCGAATCTGGGCAGGGTGTAAGCCAGCAGATTGTGGGTGCCACCATAGAGGGCACGGGAGGCCACGATATGACTGCCGGCACCCATTAATGTGGTCAATGCCAGATGCATGGCCGCTTGCCCGCTGGCCGTCGCGATCGCACCAATCCCGCCTTCCAGGGCCGCGATACGTTCTTCGAGAACTGCCACGGTGGGATTGCTGATCCGCGAGTAGACATGACCGGCCCGCTCGATATTGAACAATGAGGCGGCATGATCGGTGTCTTCAAAGACATAGGATGCGGTCTGGTAAATCGGGGTCGCCCTGGCCCCGGTTGCGGGGTCAGGCTGCTGGCCGGCATGCAGACTCAGCGTGTCAAAGCCATAGGTAGTCGGGGCACTCATAGAACTTCCCTCAATGTAGGTTGCACTCGGTGGCATTTGCAGAAGCTCCCGCTAGCCAGGGATTCGCTGACTGTTTTTTCGCTCGATGGCCATAAATGCCCAACGGACTCAAAAGCAGCCAACGAATCCTTGTTATTGAATTTCTGGCGGGAGCTCCTGTGGCATCGCAGCCTTGGCATCGAGTATAACGTGGACAGGATTATTATTTTTCAGAGTGGATTTTAGCCATATCGAATCCATCAGCATCGGTATGACTGCCACGGCGCCACGGCCGGGCAGTAGTAATCGTAGCAAACTGAGTTTTTGAAGTGGCATCTGTACAATCCGCGCAGCAGTTAAGTGTGTAGACCCGGAATTGTACACGTACTGATCAGAATGAGGGTTAGGTTTTGGTCGTTGACAAGGAGCTCCCGCTACGACCGCCATGGATGGCGGAAGTGCCGGATTTGCAGGAGCAACAAACCGGTCGGCTCTCTCTGCTCGGACAGCCTCCTGTCAAGGATGCGCCGACCGGTTTCGCTCGATGGCCATCAATGTCCACAATCGCGCAAAAGCAGCCAACGATTCCTTGCTATTGAGTTTCTGGCGGGAGCTCCTGTTCTTTAGTTAATACCTTGGGCGAATAGCCTATAATGCCTGCGCATTCGTAATCCGTCGAACAGTAGACGGAAATACACCTCACTGGGAGTGTCCATGAATTCTTATGAAAATTACAGTCGTTCATCACTCGACTACGACCAAACCCGGGCCGCTGTGGGTCTGGAAATCATCACCGGTTGTTTGCTTGAGGCGGGTTTGGTGTTACAACAAAGCCGGGTTCTTGATGCCGGCTGTGGTACCGGCAATTACGTCAAAGCGCTGGCAAACAAAGTCTCCAGCGTGGTTGGCGTTGACCGGAATACCGGAATGTTGCTTCAGGCTCAAGAAAAATTGGCAGCAGAGACCAGTGCGGGACGTGTCGAATTACTTCAGGGCGAATTAACAAATCTGCCCTTGCCCCCATCCAGTATTGATGCTGCCGTAATGAATCAGGTGCTGCATCATCTGCCGGATACACGACAGCAGGGTTGGCCATTGCGGCATCAGGTTTTCACAGAGCTGGCCAGGGTGATCCGTCCCGGTGGCGTCTTTATCCTGAATGCCTGTACACCAACACAACTTCGCAATAGCTGGTGGTTTTACCAATTAATTCCTGAAGCCTGTAAACATATGATTGAACGCCACCTGCAAGCACAGGAAATCCGGCAGTTGTTTAGCTTGGCCGGCTTTGAGTACCACACCTGCTGGGTACCGGTGGATACCCTGATGCAGGGCACGCATTATTTTGACAGCCATGGCCCGGAGCAGCCAGCCTGGCGGCATGGCGATTCTATTTGGGCGGAATTATCCGAAACACAACTACAGCAGGCTCTTGTCAGACTACAGCAATTGCACGATGGAGGTGGTATAGATGAGCTCATGGCCGAAAGTGAAACGCGGCGGCAGAGCTATGGTCAATTGAGTTTTTTCTACGGTATTCGCAGGGGTGTGCAGTGACCAGAAATACTCATTTCCCGGCCCCTGTGCGCGGCATCCTTTTCGACAAGGATGGCACGTTGATTGATTTTACCTCGGCCTGGATCCCGGCTGGGGTACAGACCGCCCGACGACTCTGTGCGCTGGCCGGGGCACCACAACGCATGGATCAGTTACTGCAGGAAGCCGGTTATGAGGGTGATCATCTGTCGGCCACATCACGCTGGGCATGCGGGACAACCCGTGACTTGCTGGCCGACTGGATCAGGACCCTGGATCTACCAGATCAGGAAGGGCTGGTTGAGGAATGCCTGCAATTTATGACCGAGGCAGCCAGGGATTATTCTGAGCCGGTGACAGATTTGCCGCAGTTATTTGCGAAACTTCGGGCCCGGGCCTGTCAGCTTGGTGTTGCGACCATGGATCTTGAACAGTCAGCCACTTCTATACTGGAGCGGTTCAATGCCCGCGATGCAGTTGATTTTATATGTGGTTGTGACAGTGGTCATGGCCATAAACCGGGTCCGGGGATGGTGCAGGCGTTTTGTGCCCACTGTAACCTGCAACCTGAGCAAATCCTGGTTATCGGTGATACGCCACATGACCTGCAGATGGGTCGTTCGGCCGGCGCCGGTATTGTTGTGGCGGTTGCGAGCGGTTTTTCGGGGCGTGAGCAATTGCAGCAGGAGGCCGATTATCTGCTGGAATCCGTCAGTCAATTGCCGGCGTTGCTGGATCAATGGGTTTGAGGGTCACCTTCCCTCGCCACGACCGCCATGGATGGCGGAAGTGCCGGTTTTGCAGGAACAACAAACCGGTCGACTCCTGTTCTCGGACAGCCTCCAGTTCAAGGTTCAGGAACGACTGTTGTTCAACTGTTGTGCCGCGGGCCGCTTGCGACGAATGGACAAGGCAATGCCCGTCGCTATCAGAATAATTGAAACAATGTGATAGCCGTGCAATTTCTCCTGTAACAACCAGATGGAGAGGACACCGGTAAAGATGGGGATAAAATTCATAAACAGCGCCGAAACCGGTGCCCCCAGCCTGGCTACGCCACGTATCCAGAACAAATAGGCCATGATCGAGGGGAAGATTCCGACATAGGCAAAGAGCAGCATCGTCTTGCCTGACCACTGAATGTTTTGTTGCTGTACCAGATCCCAGGCATAGAAGGGCGCAATGCTGAACAGACCGACCACAATCAGCACCAGCAACATTCCGACCGGCTGTAATTTGAATGTCGTATGACGTAATAGCAGTGAGTAGGCCGCCCAGCTGATAATCGCTAGCTCCATCAGAATATCACCGAAGTTCAGACGCAGTTCGAACAGCAAATGCAGGTCACCATGGCCGAGTGTCAGCAATGCGCCTGACAAGGCCAGCACCAACCCGGTCAGTTGCCAGGCATTTGCGCTTTCGACCCGAAATAGCCAACCGAGTAACAATACCATGGCCGGCATGGTGGCACCGACGACCCCGGTTTGAATGGCCGTCGTGTAGTTCAGGGCCCAGTATTGCAGGGTGTTATAGGCACCGACACTGACCACAGCCATCAGGCTGATTTGCAGCCAGTGACGTTGATAGATGAAGCGGTCCTGCCAAGCCTGACGCCAACCGAATGGCAGCAGCAATACCAGTGCAATCACCCAGCGCCAGAATGACAGGGTGAAGGCCGGTATCAGGCCGTCTGCCATTCGGCCAGCAATGGCATTCATACTCCAGGACAGGACCGCCAGGGTCAGCATGACGGCTGCAATCAGCCCATTCTTCCACGCAATGGTTCGGATTGTCATGCTGTCCGGTCGCATAAATTCTCTAATACATGCATAGGGTTTTAATCGTCCGTGATATCGATCCAGCGCCATTCAGTAAACTTCAGAAGAGGCGGATTCTACAGGTTTCATTCGCATGGATGGCAATAAAATGTTTTCATCTGGGCAATTGCCAGGATTTCGATAACAAGAATTTGTTTGCTGCGTGACAGCGCAGCGCCACTGGCGGTGTGTGGACTCCTAGCAGGCTGACCGAGAATAGTAGACGTAACGCGGGAGAGCGGGTGAGGTAGCATCTCATGGTTTGAGGCGAATACGGATTGTGTAACGA
>CAZTLH010000131.1:0-7632 GCA_964614335.1 uncultured Gammaproteobacteria bacterium | reverse complement strand
GGACATCACACACCGTAACGCAGCTGGGCTCAATGACCTTACTGGCCATACTATGCTCACATAATTCTGCGACAGTTTCACTCATGTGTACTTAAACCTGCTGATTGCAATTGCTTACTGTCAAACCCCGTAACCGCCACTGACTGACCACGATGTTGGTCCAGAAGATCTATTTGGAAATTACCGATCGAGGATTGCAGTACTCAGTTTAAAAGCCGGATATCCAGCCTTTCGTTAATGTCAGACACTACGGCATCAACACTCATATTTGAGGTGTCAATCACCACAGCGTCACCAGCCGGAAGTAGCGGCGAAGCTGCTCTTCCGGTATCCCTTGCATCACGTTGTTGCAGCGCGGAAACAAGATCCGGCAGACTACCATCGAAGCCTTTGGCTTTCAACTGCTTGAACCTTCTTTTGGCCCTGATTTCGGCATCTGCCGTAAGAAAAACCTTCAATAACGCCTGTGGGAACACCATTCGCCCCATATCTCTGCCATCAGCCACTAGACCGGGCCACCGACATTGGGCCTGTTGTTGCTGTAATAATGCAGCCCTGGTAGCCGGATAGGCGGCAATCACCGAAGCATCTGTAGCTACGTTTTCGGTCCGCAACAGTGCAGTGACATCATGGCCATCGAGCAAAATTGCGCAGTAATCACCGGCAGGATTCAGTTCGCAGATCATGGAGAGGTTTATTGCCGCGGTCGTCACCGCTACAGGATCATTAATATCGATCTGCTGCTGTCGTATCGCAACGGCCAGGGTACGATACAAGGCGCCACTATCCAGATAATGCCAATGGTGCTGCCGGGCAATACGCATCGCTGCCGTCCCCTTGCCGACGCCGGATGGCCCATCAATGGTCACTACGGGGATAGTGGATTGTGCTTTCATTGCATCTGCACCTCAATGTCGATGCCTGTATTACGGGCAACCGTAACGAAATCCGGAAATGAAGTGGCGACATTTTCACAGCCACGGACCATCACCGGCCCCCGGGCAAGATGCCCGGCGACAGCAAAGGCCATGGCAATGCGGTGATCGAAAAAACTGTCCACCTGGCCCCCCTGTAATTGCCCGCCGACAATGGTCATGCCATCCGGATGTTCTGTAACCTCGATACCGAGGGCTCGCAGACCCGTTACCATGGCCTTAATTCGGTCACATTCCTTGTGACGCAGTTCACCGGCACCGCTGATATGAGTGGTACCTCTGGCCTGGGCCGCAGCAATACAAAGCACCGGCAATTCATCAATCGCCAGTGCCACGGCCCCGGCATCAATCGTTGTCGCCTGCAAGGGTGCTGAGGACACCACAAGATCGGCCACCGCTTCACCACAGACAAGGTGTTCATTCAAACATTGAATCCTGGCACCCATGGCTTGCAGAATCGTCAATACACCACAACGGGTCGGATTGACGCCTACGGATTCCAGTAGCAGATCACTGCCTTCGGCCAGACTGGCCGCAACCAGAAAAAATGCAGCAGAGGAAAGATCGGCCGGAACAACCATATCAACTGACTCCAGCTGCGTTGGTGGCTGCAAACTGACCCGTCCCGCATCGACGGACACCCTGACCCCAAAACCTTGCAACATCCGTTCACTATGATCGCGTGTTGGCGCCAATTCACGCACCTGTGTCGATCCCCTCGCATAAAGACCCGCCAGCAGCAATGCCGACTTCACCTGGGCACTGGCAACCGGCATGTCATAGTCAATACCCTGCAAACCGGACACTGACGGCATAATACGCAATGGTGGCATTCCGTCCGTAGTCTCAATCTTCGCCCCCATCCGGGTCAACGGCTCGGTGACCCGACGCATCGGCCGACGACTTAGCGACGCATCACCGCAAAGCACACTGGCAAAAGTCTGGCCTGCCAGGACACCGCTGAGCAAACGCATGGCAGTGCCTGAATTCCCCATATCCAGCGGCTCATCCGGTGCTTGCAGACCATGCAAACCGACTCCATGAATCTTGATTACACCGGAATCAGGGCCTTCTATCGAAACACCCATGGCACGAAATGCGGCAATGGTGGACAGCACATCTTCACCTTCGAGCAAACCACTGACGACAGTCCGGCCGCTAGCCAGCGCCCCGAGAATGACGGCGCGATGGGATATGGACTTATCACCAGGCAGACGAATACGACCACTGATCGAATGCCCGGGGCTGATTGTGTAGCACAGTGACATTGCGGAAGGCTGAATATTCATCAACTTCTCCCGCCAAACTCGTCTGCTCTGTTTCCTTCGCTCCGCCTGGCAACAAGCAGCCAAAATCGCTCAGAAAATCCCGCCAGACCCATCATCCCGGAGGTTGGCGGGAGCATCGGTCTATTCATCGGCAGCTCCACCTCGATAGGCGGAAAGATGCAGATCCCTGACTTCCTTGGCATGAGCAAACATGGTTTCGATGGCGTCGGCATCCCGGGCATCGATATGGGCTCGAAGTCGCTGCAATTGTGTCGTATATTGATCGAGACGCAGCAGGATAGCCTGTCGATTCTGCAAACAGATATCACGCCACATCGCCGGATGACTGGAGGCAATCCGGGTAAAATCAAAAAATCCACCGGCGGCCAGCTCAAAACAGGCCGCCGAATCATCCAACCCGGCCATATAGTCGACCAGAGCATAAGCGAGCATATGCGGCAAATGACTGGTGGCCGCCAAAACCCGGTCATGTGCGGCAATATCCATCCGCAGCAGACGCGCTCCGGCAGCCAACCACATGGCTTCGACGGTCTTCAATGCCGACACCGACGTGTCAGGTTGCGGTGTCAATATGACATAACGTTGTTGGTACAGTTCGGCAAAAGACGCTTCCACACCGGCATTTTCGGTCCCGGCAATCGGATGCCCCGGCACAAACATCGGGCTCGCAGCCCCCAGTATAGCTTCAGCACAGCTGACCACCTCTCCCTTGACACTACCGGCATCGGTGATGATGGTGGTTGCAGATAGTGCCGGCAACATGGCTTTCAGCACCGCTGCCATCGCCCCTACCGGTGTCGCCAGAACCACAACATCAGCCTCTTTTACGGCGGCTGCCACATCGTGTGTCCATTCGTCAATAACACCGAGTCGCTGCGCTGCAATCAAATTCTCTGCCTCACGACCAACCCCGATAATCCGGTCTACAACCCCGGCCTGTCGCAGCGCACGCGCCAGTGACCCGCCGATCAGACCGACACCGACAATAACCAGACGATGCAGGTGTAACCAGTCGATGTCCTGATCACTATCCATGGCGATTCACAAGCGATCTGTTCATTCTCAGGACAAGGCCTGATCCAGGGCTTGAAAAAACCGCTCATTCTCGGCCGGCAATCCATAGGTAAGACGCAGGTGATCAGGCATCTTGTAACCTGCCATGGGACGAACAATCACGCCCTGTCGCAATAATTTCTCACAGACCAGCGCTGCCTGATCAATCTCAAAACTGACAAAATTGCCCACCGATGGAATATAGGAGATACCGCGTTCTGCCAGGGCCGCACAGACACGTTGACCCTGCTGCTGATTCAGCTGGGTGCTGCGGACCACAAACTCACGATCACCAAGCGCAGCCATGGCGGCAACCTGTGCCAAATGATTGGTATTAAAAGGTTGTCTGGCCCGATTCAGCAAATCCGCCAATTGCCGGCTGGACACGCTGTAACCGAGCCGCAGACCAGCCAGACCATAGATCTTGGAAAAGGTCCGGGTCAGTACGAGTTGCGGGAACTCCTTCAGCCAGTCGATGGCATCGGGATAATCCGGTTCCTGGACATATTCGATATAGGCCTGGTCGATGACCACGATGACATGTGCGGGTACGGAAGACAAAAATTTTCGCAGATCGCGAGCTTTGCTCCAGGTGCCGGTTGGATTATTGGGGTTGGCGATAAAGACCAGCCGGGTATCATCTGTTATTGCAGTCCGCATTGCCTCCAGGTCATGCCCCCACTGACGATCGGGCACCTCAATCAGGTTCGCTCCGGCTGCCAGACTGACCAACGGATAGACCGCAAAGGCGTAACGGGAAAACACTACGGCCCGACCGGGACCGGCAAACACCCGGACCAGCAACTCCAATATTTCATTCGAACCGTTCCCCAGCACCAGCTGCTCGACACCAACACCAAGATATCTTGCCAGCGCCGATTTCAGATCCGGTGCATTGCCTTCCGGATAGCGATGGAGCTCGGAAATCGCCTCTTTTACCGCCAGCATGGCGGCCGGTGAAGGGCCTAACGGGTTTTCATTGGACGCGAGTTTTACCGCCTCACGGATACCGTATTCACGCTCCAGCTCTTGCAGGGGTTTACCGGGTTGATAGGGGGTTAAAGAAGCTACACCGGGCTGGGCCAGTTTTACAGGGTCAAATATCATTACCAAACCGCCTTTGGATAAGATCCGAGAATTTTCATCGCCGCAGACTCCCGGGTCAGTTCAACCAATGCCGACAGCAAGGGCTCATCATCCTGATGCCCTTCGACGTCGATGAAAAATACATACTCCCACAAAGCTCGGGGTGAAGGACGGGACTCGATCCGGCTCATACTAACCCCATGACGGGCCAGCGGCTCCAGCAGATGTAACAAGGCGCCGGGTCGATTTCGACCGGATAACAACAGACTGGTTTTGTCCTTACCACTGATCCCCGCAGCCAGTCTGCCGATGACCACGAAACGCGTGGTATTGGCGGGGTCATCCTCGATATTGTTCTCCAGAATCTGGAGACCATAGGTCCCGGCAGCCGACTCACTGGCAATAGCCGCCAAAGATGCATCTGTGGCTGCCCGTCTGGCTGCTTCAGCATTGCTCGATACCGCAGTCACAACCGCCTGTGGAAGATGGTTATCGATCCAGTGGCGGCACTGGGCCATCGTCTGGCTATGCGCCAGCACTTCCTTGATGGCCTGCCGCTCCGGCGCCAGTGTCATCAGCTGATGATGGATACGTAGCTCCACTTCACCACAAATCTTCAGCGAAGTCTCCATCAAACTGTCCAGCGTATCGGTCACAATACCCTCGGTGGAATTTTCGACCGGTACCACACCAAATTCGGATTCCTCGGTCTCGACCATCCGAAAAACATCGCTGATGGTCGGTGCCAACTGAATACGTGCCGCATAACCGAATTGTTTGTAGGCTGCGCTCTGGGTAAAGGTGCCTTCAGGACCCAGTACGGAAATAACGACCGGTTGTTCACGAGCCAGTGTCACGGACATGATTTCGCGAAACAAACGAGCCATATCGGCATCCGGCAACGGGCCTTGATTATGTTTCAGGATGCGTCGTAAAACCTGGGCCTCCCGCTCCGGACGATAAAATGAAGGCTCAGCATGAGCGGATTTAACCCTGGCAATTTCCAGCGCACAGTTGACCCGGCGGTTAATCAAGGTCTCGATCTGCTGATCGATGGTATCGATTTGCTCCCGGATTTGTTGTAAATCTTTCGTATCAGTCATTACACCACCCTGACATTCAAAACCCCCTCTATAGCCTTCAGCCGTTCCACCATAGCGGAGGGCACCATGCTATCGAGATCAACTGCCGTATAGGCCAGCTCCTGTTTTGACTGGTTCATCATATTGCTGATATTCAGTTTGGCCTCCGCCATTGCGGTGGATATCTGCCCTACCATATTCGGCACATTGCTGTTGGCAATCACCAGTCGATACGGTGAGCCACGTGGAATCACCACTTCCGGAAAATTTACCGAATTGCGAATATTGCCATTCTCGAGAAAATCCCGGACATGGTCAACCACCATCACCGCGCAGTTTTCTTCCGCTTCACGTGTCGATGCCCCAAGATGCGGTAAAGCAATGACACGTTCGTGTCCGATCAGACTGGCATCGGGGAAATCGGTGACATAGCGACTGACCCGCCCCTGATTCAATGCTTCCAGCACCGCCTGGTCGTCCAAAATTCCGTTGCGGGCAAAATTCATCAGCACACAACCAGGGCGTACATAGGCCAGCGTCTGGGCGTTGATCATCTTGCGGGTCGATTCAACCAGCGGCACATGAAAAGTCACCATTTCTGCAGCCTGCAACAGCGCGTTCAATGATTTAACCCTTTGCACCCGTGAAGACAGTGCCAGGGCACCATCTACCGTCAGCAGTGGGTCATATCCAACAACCTTCAAACCCAGTTCGACCGCGATATTGGCCACCAGACGGCCAATCGCTCCCAGACCCACAACACCCAGGGTCCGCCCAGGCAACTCACAACCGGCAAACTGTTTTTTTCCGGCCTCCACGGCCTGGCTGATTTCCGCATCGGTACCACTGAGGTGTCGTACATAGGACCAGGACTCACAGATATTGCGCATCGCCAGCATCATCCCGGTAATCACCAGTTCCTTGACCGCATTGGCATTGGCTCCGGGTGTATTGAAAACCGGGATCCCGAGACTACTCAACTTCTGCACCGGTATGTTGTTCACTCCGGCACCCGCCCTCCCGACAGCCTTGATATTTTCCGACAGCGGCAGATCATGCAAATTATAGGAGCGCAGCAACAGCACATCAGGATTTTCGCATTGTTGTGAAACCTGATAACGCTCGGCTGGAAACCGGTTCAAACCGGTGGCGGAGATATTATTAAAGGTCTGGACCTGGTAAAAGGTGTTCAATGCGCTGCCCTGTATTGCTGCATAAAATCGATCAGCCTGGCCACACCCTGATCGGTCATGGCGTTGTAAAGTGACGCCCGCATACCGCCCACTGAACGATGACCCTTCAATTGCACCAAACCTTTGCTGGCAGCCTGTAGCAGAAATTCTGCATCCATCGATGATTGCGGCAAGGTAAAGGTGATATTCATCCTGGAACGACAGTCCGACCGAACCGGGTTTTTATAAAAACCGTCTGAATCATCAATACAGGCATACAAAGCATCCGCCTGCTGCCTGTTCCTTTGTGCCAACTGGCTGATACCACCCTGCTCCAGGATCCATTGAAACACCAGACCGGCGACATACCAGGAAAAAGTTGGCGGTGTATTGGCCATCGACCCCCCCTTGGCATGCACGGCATAATCGAACATTGCCGGCGTACCTGTCCTGGCCCGGCCGATCAGATCCTGACGGACAATCACCAGGGTCAACCCTGCAGGGCCAATATTTTTCTGGGCTCCGGCATAAATCAGGCCAAAACAGGAAACATCCAGTGGTCGTGACAAAATACAGGAAGACATATCGGCAACCAGTGGGACCTCACCACTCTCAGGCAACCAGTGAAATTCCACCCCGCCGATCGTTTCATTCGGAGTGTAATGCAGATAGGCAGCCTGAGCATTCAACTGCCATGTATCCACAGCCGGTATAGAGGTAAACTGATCGGCTTCACTACTGGCTGCGATATTGACCTGGCAAAATTTTCCGGCTTCTGCAATCGCTTTTTTTGACCAACTTCCGGTGTTGATATAATCTGCTGTCTGCTGTTCAGTACATAGATTCAGCGGAATCATGGAAAATTGGCTACTCGCACCTCCTTGCAAAAACAATACTTCGTACCCATCCGGAATAGCCATGATCTCTCGCAAATCTGTCTCTGCCTGCTTCGCGATGGCCGTAAATTCCTGGCCACGATGGCTCATCTCCAATACAGACATGCCCGAGTCCTGCC
>CAZTLH010000130.1:0-7637 GCA_964614335.1 uncultured Gammaproteobacteria bacterium | reverse complement strand
AGCTGATGGCCAAACTTCAGCTTGTAATCCCCCGTCTGTGGCCACGGGCAATATCCGCCCTGCCGGCAAAACAAAAACAATCCCTGCTGAATGGACTATTCCTGAATAAACTCTCTGCCGCGGGTGTTCGTCTTGACCCTGACTGGGGGACATTGCTTGATGACATTTCCGGTGCTCCCGGTGCAGCGCACTCGGCTGCGATATGCTGGCTTGGTGAATCCAGTGGACCAGCACCCAACTGGATTTGTCGGGCAGATCCAATCCACATGCGAACCGCCGGCGGTGGTTTGATCGCACTGCCGCTGACAGACAGCGAGCTGACAATGACCGACGCCATGGAGTTAACCCCTGCTCTTAACCAATACCTGGAAAAATCCGGCTATCAACTACTCGTCAAAGCACCGGATCGCTGGTATCTTGCCGGCCAAAACAAACTTGATCTGCCTGTGGTCCCTGCCACCACTTCCCTGAATGGACAATTCCTTGATCCTGGTCCATTTCGTGATTGCCAGTTTGCCAAAGCGCAACGTTTGCGCACCGAACTGGAAATGTGTTTATTTGAACACCCCTGGAACCGGCAACAGGAAATGACTGACAAACAAACGGTCAATGGGATCTGGCTATGGGGTGGCAGCCCCGGCTACAATCCGGCTCCGGTAACAACAAGTTTTCGGGTTTATGCCGACGATATCTTGCTAAGAGGTTGTGCCCGGGCCGGAAAACACAACATCGAACATTTACCAAAGTCCCTGACAAGCGGCTGCCTTGAACAGTGCAGGACCGGCGTGCATACATTGTTTCATATTGACTTCATGTTCCGGAACATACAAACCGGGGAGCAGTGGCGGGAACAAACCGAACTCTTTGAACGGGACTGGCTCGGACCCGCTTGGCAGGCCTTGCGATGCGGCAAAATATCCGAGTTGATCCTCGTTGACCCAGATCGACTGCAGTTATGCTGCAGTCATCGGCAATCAAACAGTTGGCGACGTTTCATTAAATCTGATTCACTTTTGGACTCCACCGGCTGATGAATACGACGCCCACGATTACAACCCGTCTTGTTCCCGCCTGTGATCACCCTTTACAACCCGGTCTACACCCGGTATTAGAACGGATACTTCGGGCCCGCGGGGTTGAATCTTCAGCGGAGCTCGATCTAAGACTAAAGAATCTGTGTTCGCCAGACACCCTGTCCGGAATCGAACGGGCAGCACAGCGACTGGCTGAAGCCATACAATCACAACAAACGATTCTGATTGTTGGCGACTATGATACCGATGGCGCCACCAGTTCAGCACTGGCCATTCTGGTATTAAGACAATTTGGTGCCGCTGAGGTTGCTTATCGGGTCCCTGACCGTTTTATCCATGGTTATGGCCTCAGCCCGTCACTGGTTTCTACCATCGCCGCGAACCCTCCGGATCTTCTCGTTACCGTGGACAATGGCACCAGTTCAATCGATGGCGTTGCTGACGCCAATGCGCTTGGTGTCGATGTCATTGTCACTGACCATCATCTGCCCAGTGATACCCTGCCGGATGCTTTTGCGGTTGTCAATCCCAACCTTGAAGGCGACCAGTTCCACTCCAAAAATTTGGCTGGTGTCGGTGTGATCTATTATTTGCTGGCCGCGACACGCCAGGTGCTGCTTAAACGTGGTCATTTTGCCAGCAACAAGACACCGAATCTGGCGGCTGTTCTCGATCTGGTAGCAGTTGGCACCGTCGCCGATCTGGTATCGCTGGATTACAATAATCGGTTGCTGGTCTCACAGGGCCTGGCCAGAATCAATGCCGGTCGCTGTCGCCCGGGGATCACAGCCCTGCTCGAAGTCGCAAACCGGAATCGCCCCTGCACCACCCAGGATATTGCTTTTGCCATCGGACCCCGATTAAACGCCGCCGGCCGTCTGGATGACATGTCAGTGGGGATCCAGTGCCTGCTGGCCGAAGATCCGGCACAGGCAAGAGCACTGGCACAACAATTACAGGATCTTAACAAGCAACGCCGTTCTCTGCAGGCTACCATGCAAACCCAGGCAGAGATGATTGCTGACAATATATATCACCAACATTCGGGTCGACCGAAAACATTTTGTCTGTATAACCCCGATTGGCATGAAGGTCTGGTGGGCCTGATCGCATCCCGGATCAAGGACCGCTTTCATCGTCCGGTCATCGCCTTCGCCAATTCAGATAGTGGTGAATTAAAAGGCTCCGGCCGCTCGATTCATGGTCTGCATCTGCGTGACTTACTATGTCATGTCGATCGATCAGCACCCGGTCTGATCAGTCGCTTCGGTGGTCATGCCATGGCTGCCGGTTTGAGTATACCACAACCGGCATTTGAGCCATTTCGCACCCTGTTTACCACAGCAGTCGAAGAGGCCTGGTCAACAGAGTTCGACAGTGAAGTGCTCACCACAGACGGCAGTTTGCCCCCATCTTGTCTTACCCTCGACTTTGCTGCCCAACTACGTGATCTTGCTCCCTGGGGCCAGGGTTTTCCAGCACCCTGTTTTGAAGATCGATTCAGGGTCATTCGACATCGTGTTGTTGGTGAAAACCACCTTAAACTGACCCTGCAACACGGCACATCAGGACAGCAGCTGGGCGCTATCTATTTTAATGCACTTGAGCACATTGGCATTCTACCCGCTTTACACACAATTCAGATTGTCTACAGCCTGGTTATTAATGACTTTAACGGCCGACGTCAACCCGAGTTAATTATTCATCATCTGCAGCCTCAACAGTCAAATCAAACCTAGTCGCCGGAACGAACCGCTATTACAATACACCCCCGGGTAAACTCTGTCCCCACTGCAGGCTCCTGCAACATGAGCTCCCGCTATCCCGGGATTCGCTGACTGTCTTCCATTCGATGGCCATACTGGCCAAAGGTACAGAGCCGGCCTCCCTCCCGATCATCAATTGCAACCGGGAATTGCAGTGACCGCATCTCAATTTCCCTCGTGTGGAGTGCCTAATGCTCAATAATATCCGTGACTCCTGGGCATTATTTGTCGGTATCGCCTTCATCATGCTCGGCAATGGGCTACAGAGTTCTCTGCTTGGCCTCAGAGCCAGCATGGAGAGTTTTCCAACCCTGATCATCGGCTTTGTCATGTCGGGTTATTTCGTCGGAGTGCTGGTTGGGTCCATGCTGGCACCAAAACTGGTTCAACGTGTCGGTCACATCCGCGTTTTTGGTGCCATGTCTTCATTGGCTTCGATCTCTATTCTAGCCCATGGCCTGTTTGTTGATCCCATATTCTGGACCCTGATGCGGTTCATTACCGGTGTTTGTTATGCCGGTGTCTATGTCATTTCGGAAAGCTGGTTGAATGACCGCTCCGACAACCAGACACGTGGCAAAATGTTATCGCTCTACATGCTGATCATCAGTCTGGCGATGGGCGGTGGACAATTTCTTCTAAATCTTGCCGATCCGGGAAATATTGATCTTTTTATCCTGGTTTCAGTCGTCATTTCCCTGGGCTTAATCCCCATGCTGTTAACCGCTCGCCCGGCCCCGGCATTTGAAATGTCCAGCAAAATGAGTTTACGGGCCCTGTTTCTGATCTCTCCGCTGGCTGTCATCGGCAATGGCCTGACGGGCGTCGCTCAGGGTACATTGTTCGGGCTCGGTGCCGTTTATGCTCGGCAAATCGGCTTTAGTATCGCCGAAATCTCTGTATTTATGGCCACATTTACCTTGGGCGGTTTAATCTTTCAGTGGCCGATCGGCCTGCTTTCTGACCGTCTGGATCGACGCCGGGTATTACTCTGCGTGGCTGCCATCGCTACTGTAGTGGCACTATTAACACCATTATTTCCATTTCACGGTCTACCATTTCTGGCCAGCGTATTGTTGCTCGGTGGTATGACCATACCCATGTATTCATTGTGTGTTGCCTATGCCAATGACCGTCTGGAACCCAGCGAAATGGTTGCCGCCAGTGGCAGTCTGGTCATGGTTTCCGGCATTGGTCTCAGTATTGGCCCTATTCTGATTGCCTATTTTATGTCTACCGCAGGCCCGAACAGCTTCTTCTATGGCATCGGTATCTCTTTTGCCCTGTTGCTGCTGGTTGGATTGTATCAAATGCGCAAACGGGCACCGGTTGAGAATGAAGAACAGAGTCCGGTTATTTTTGCCGGTCAAATCGGCACACCGATTGCCGAATTTGTGGCCCCGGATGGGGAAGAATATGTGGAGGCAATCTCCAGCGGCGATACGGAACAACTGGAACAATTAGATCAAACGACCGAGGATGACGACATAGAGCGGCGTCTCTAATAGCCGGATTTGAATCGGCCGGTACCGTGAATTTCAAATCAGATCACTCTGTATCCACCGCATCCGGTCTGCCGATTTCATAACCCTGCGCGGCATCGAAGCCATTCTTGCTAACCCATTGCAAATGGCTGTTCTGTTCGACATGCTCTGCCACGACCAGACCATCCAGCCCATGGATAATGACAGCCACCGTTTGCAAAAAGAAACGAACATCTGCATTTTCAGCTGCTGCAGTGATATAACTGCCATCTACCTTGACATAATCCGGCTTCAGGGTTGATAAATAACCGAAATAACCCTGGCCACGACCAAAATGATCGATTCCAAGATGACAGCCATGGGTGGTCAAAATAGCCCGCAAGGCCTGACATTGTGACAAAGACTGATCGGCCGCATTGGCTGTGATCTCCAGATCCAGCATCTTGGCCTGATGTGGAAATCTGGTCAGCTCAGTGGATAACCAGTCGATAAAGTCGCTGGACCGCAAACTGGCGTCAGAAACATTCACCGCCAGACGGGTGCTACTGTCTTTTGCCAGCCGTTGCAGTATTTTTCCGACAACCAGACAATCCAGTTGTTGCATACGGTCATAACGCCATGCCATGGGCAGAAAAACTGCGGCCGATACATGATTGCCATCCAGGTCACGCGCCCGCAACAGTACCTCGCGATGGAGCAGACTGTTCTGTCGAAGGTTCTTCACCGGCTGCATAAAGAACTCGATTGCCTGTTCCCCAATAATCTGGTCCAGCCATACAGACCAGGCCGTGGCACTCCCCGGCAAGGCAGGTTGCAATGATGCGGATTCCTTGACTACCCAGGTATTATTGCCCTGCTGCTGAGCAGAGCGCAAAGCCAGATCACAAAGACCCAGCAATTCGCCTGCGTCACCATTGCCCTGACACAGGGACACACCAATATTGACTGCCAGCTGTGGTTGCGATGGGTCACCTGCGGCACGCATTTCCATCAGACCCTGCAAAATACCCTCACAAGCCTGCTTTGCCTCGGCCTCTTCCATGCCATCGATGACCAGGATAAAACTTGCCCCACCAAGACGTGCCAGTATTTTTTCACCCGGCAATTCAGTCCCATACTGAGTCAAAAATTTTGCTACACGACAAAGACGCCGGTCACCTGCGACATAACCACATTGATCATTAAAAGCCTTGAAATCCGCTATCTCCAGTAATAGCACTGCGCCAAAGCTGAAATGATCGGTATCGGTCAGCCATTGTCCGAATTCCGAATTGAACTGGCGTCTATTCGGCAGACTGGTGACACTGTCCTGATAGGCTTCATGTTGCATCTGTACAGCCAGTTCAGTCTGCGAAGAAACCATTTGCTGCAGTTTTTCCGACATCTTGTTCATGGCCAGAACGACACTCTTCAGTTCCCTAGTCTGTGGAATTTCATCGAGGGTCACAAAATCACGATTGGCGATGGCTCTGGCCTGTCCCTCAACCTGCTTCAACGGCGACAGCAGATAACGCAAACTGACAGCAACAGTCAGCAACAATAGTAACAATCCACCGAAAAACCACCCAAAGGTTTCAATCGTCCGTTTCCAGAGATACAGATAGGCATATCCAGGATGACCCTGTACAGAAATCGTCCCACCGGGTTGCCAACCTGACATGATGCCGGCACTGGCTGCAGGTGAACGCAAGGGAATGAGCCGAACAAACCAGTTCGGGACACCCTCAATGCTGACCGCCCTCTCTCGCAGTACCAAAGATTTGTTATCCGCAGATAACAATTCAATCTTTTGGTAGTAGCCAGGATCAAATATGGCATTGATCATAGATGCTGCCAACGGCTGATCATCGGCCGCCAAAACAGGTCCCAGGGACAGACCCAATGATGTCGCCGTATCCTGGGCTTGCGAAATCAGCTGATCCTGCAGATAAGAACGGACACTGGTAACACTGATCAGCATACTTCCAGCATAAATCACTGCGATCAGACAGGAGATTACGATTCCAATCTTTCTCGATAACGGCATGGTTTACCTCTTTACTGTTGGTTTATTCACTATAGCTCGATTTTTAAATCCCTGCTGCAACCTCAGTACAAACCAGGAGGCTGTCCGAGAACAGAGAGCCTACTGCGGATAAGCGGACTTTGGCCCATTTTTCCGCTCATTTTCGTTAAATAGAACGACTATTCGCCTCAAAGGATCAAAAAAATAGCCTCAAATCCGCTTTCCCTCGCTACGACTCCTGTTCTCGGACAGCCTCCTGTGAAAAAATAATACTCAATGAATGATGGCGCGACGCATTTTTTCTGTAACATAGCGCCAGTTTCTCAGCCGTTTGGTCACACCCAATTGCCCCTGACCACGCTGATAACGGGTCCACAAACGACTACCATTAAAACTGTAGACCGGCGTCAGATCACGACGTTCTGAGGCCGGCGAGATACGACTGGTGATACTGTCCAGTATCAAAGGGTCGGCGCGTGGCTGCGGATAATATGCCAAGACCATATGTGGTCGTCGTAACCGGCTGGAACGAACGTAGACAATCCGTAACTTGTTGTCGTCAACACCCCATTCACGCAGGGTATAGTATTTGGCGATGGCAAAATCCTCACAATCACCACCACGGGATGCCAAAGTTTCCTGCGGGGTAGCCCAGTAATCATTTTTCTTCCAGTGCCGAATATCCTCGACATAGCGAATTCTGCGATTGAAAAATGTATTGACTTCCGCCAGTGCGTCCCGTTCAGAAAGGCCACGGTTGTCGTTGACAAAACTGACCCAGTCCTGCAGTCGTCCACGTGCCCGGCTGCCAAAACGTCGCACCATTTCCGAAATGGTTGACTGACTCAGGGCAAAACGGGATTGACTCCAGGAAACCCGGGGCCGGGGCAAGATCATCAACAGCAATAACAGCATGACCACAGGCAAAAACAGTTGCCGGTATTGTGCGGGCTCCAGAGACAGGCCATTGCACTTCATGATCTATTCTCACTGCCTCGGATCAAGCACGGCGTAATCATTCACGAGCTTGTATGACCTGTTCCCCGCCCATCCATGGCCGGATCACCTCCGGTATCAGGACCGAGCCATCGGCTTGCTGGTAATTTTCCAGAACCGCCACCAGTGTCCTGCCTACTGCCAAACCGGAACCGTTGAGTGTATGCAGCAATTCAGGCTTGCCTGTTTCCGGATTTCTCCAGCGTGCCTGCATCCGCCTAGCCTGGAAGGCTCCTGTGGTACTGCAGGAAGAGATCTCGCGGTATCTATCCTAGCCAGGCAGCCAGACTTCCAGGTCATGGGTCTTGCTGGCACCGAAACCGAGGTCCCCGGTACACAGCGGCATCACCCG
>CAZTLH010000129.1:0-7727 GCA_964614335.1 uncultured Gammaproteobacteria bacterium | reverse complement strand
TAACCGTAACTACTTTACCCGGCGTCTGCAAATGGCGTTACAGGTTGCACATCAGCTGGCGGTGTTGGTGGTTGATATCGATGGGTTTAAACGAATAAACGAAGGTCTGGGGCATGTTGCCGGTGATGAAATCCTCACCCGAATCGCCTCCCGATTGTCGTCGCAGCTGCGTAGCAACGATGTTCTGGCACGCAGTGGGGATGAATTCCTTCTTTTTACCCGGCATCGGGTCACAGCTGGACGGACCCAGCAGTTAGCCCGCAAAATACTCATTGCGATCAGTAAAAGAATCGAGATTGTCGATCAGTATATTTATCCACATGCCAGTATCGGTATTGCCCAGTTTCCCGAAGACGGAAACGATGTCGAATTGCTGCTCAGTCGTGCGGATACGGCAGCCCACCGTGCTTTTGATGCTGGTGGGAATCAAATACATCATTATTCTGCCCAGGAAGGTCAACTGGCGCAGGAACAATTGATTCTGGAAGCCGGGCTCAGGGAGGCCATTGAAAATGATCAACTGGTGTTGTATTACCAGCCCCAGGTTAATCTGGAGAACGGTGAAATCCTCGGTGCAGAAGCGCTGGTTCGTTGGCAGCACCCACAACTTGGTTTGGTGCCTCCAGACAAGTTTATCCCGTTGGCCGAAACCAATGGCATGATTATCGCACTCGGCGAGTGGGTCTTGCGAACAGCATGTAATCAGGCGGCGATCTGGCATACCACAGGTTGTCTGAAAGGATGCATAGCGGTGAATCTGTCGGCCAGACAATTTGATGAAAAAGATTTGCTCAAGAATATTGTCACTGTATTAGAACTGACCGGCTGTCCGACCTCGGTCCTCGAACTGGAAGTCACCGAAAGTATGATGATGCTGGATACGGATAAGGTTGCATTATGTCTTGAGCAATTGCGGGAACTGGGTTTCAAGGTGGCGATGGATGATTTTGGTACCGGTTATTCCTCAATGATGCAATTGCATCGCTTGCCAATTGACAAAATCAAGATTGATCAGAGTTTTGTCAGAAATCTGCCAGCAGACGATGATGCAGCCAAGATCACGCGTTCGATCATTGCTCTGGCCCGAAGTATGGATCTGGAAGTGATTGCGGAGGGTATCGAAACCTTGGAGCAGCAACAATTTCTGCTAAGGGAAAATTGTCTTGAAGGTCAGGGTTACCTCTATAGCCGACCCATAACGGCGGAAGAATTCACGACCTTGCTGGAACGTAAGTTGTAATGTCAGAGGAGGACAGGCTCCTGGATCAAGGATTTTGGTCACGGCAGTGGCCTGTTTTGTTTTATGGCATTCATATCAAATAATTAGGCTTTATTCTGCCATAAGTAATCCTGTGATTGACACTGTGACATGTCTTGTGCTTTTATCCATCGTACTTTTCATCGGCTTACTATTTTTGGGGTGTATATGGCGAGTGTGCCACTTTATATTATGCTCAGCTCAGCTGACCGGGATACTTTGCAACTGGTCTCGATGATTGCCTCCGTGGCCGCTGTTTCCGAGCGTCCAGTCCATGTATTTGTATCGATGGGTGCGATCAAGGTCTTTGAAAAAAGCGTCACGGGTAATGAGCGCTATGCTGATAGCCCGCTGAATGCGCAGTTCTGTTCAAAAAATACGCCCGATCCGGTCGAGATGTTTGGTCAGGGCAAGATGCTTGGCGACATGACCATGTGGGCGTGCTCCATGGTGCTTGATGTCCTGGGCTGGGATGAAAGCAACCTGGTTGAAGGTTTGTTTGATGGTCAGATGGGGTTAACCAAATTTTTGTCTGATGCTGAGGAAGGGCAGTTGATCTCGATGTGATTGGCGTGTATCTCATCGCAGACCGTCATTTTTTATCCAACCCTTGGTTGCTCCGTAATACCGATATAACAGTTAAGAAAGATCTGAGGAGAATAACAAAATAATGAGTGAGCGCAAAATAATTGATGCCCGGGGCTCCTATTGTCCTGGTCCGTTGATGGAACTGATTGCTGCATTAAAATTGCTGCAGGTGGGGGATGAAGTCGAAATTTTCTCCTCTGACCAGGGTACAGCCAAAGATGTTCCAGAATGGGCCGCCAAGGTGGGTCATGAAACCGTGGAGTCGGGTGACAAGGATGGCCACTGGTATGTGGTCGTGCGTAAAATGAAGTAGAATTTCCCGCGTGTGTTTGAGCAATAACGCACACTATAATCTGTCAGATGTTTCCTGATGAAACGAAGCAGGCTCGGTGGCACCTTCAGCAGCTGACCTTGAGTGGGTTGGTATAACGGCAAAGTGTCGACGATTCTCTGCGAATGGAAAAAACTGATAAAATCCAAGGAGGTAGTCAATGTCAAAGAAAATTCTTATTGTTGGTGGTGGACTGGCTGGAACGATAATCGCAAATGGGCTGTGTCGGCAAATCAGTGGCGATATTCGCAAGGGTGATGTTTCTATTACCATGTTGGGGACCTCTGAAACTCATATGTATCAGCCGGGTCTGTTGTATGTCCCGTTTGGAAAAATCCGCGAGCGTGAATTGTTTCGCCAGCAACGGAAAATTCTCAATAAACAGGTGGTCTTCCATGTAGACCCTGCCACCAATATCGATGTTGAGAACAAACAGGTGACCTGTACTTCAGGAGCTGTTTACGGCTACGATTATTTGGTGATTGCCACGGGCTCACGTCTGGTGCCCGAGACGATTCCCGGAATGGCTGAGGGTGCGCATTGGCTTTATGATCTGGATGGTGCGCGCAAGATGCGTGATGCCCTGGCTGAATTCGAGGGTGGAAAAGTCATTGTTAATGTTAATGCTCCACACAAATGTCCGGTAGCTCCACTCGAAATCACCTTTATGCTCAAAGATTTTCTGGAAGAAAAAGGTGTGTGGGATAAATCCGAGATTACCTACACCTACCCCATTGGCCGTTTGCACGCCCTTGAGCCAGTGGCGGAATGGTGCAAGCCGGCAATGGATGAGTCTGGTATTAAATATGAAACCTTTTTCAATACCAAAGAAGTCGACCCAAAAGGCAAAACTATTACATCTGAAGAAGGTGTGACACTGGAATATGATCTGCTGGTAACCATTCCACCACATCGCGGTGCGGAAGTCATCAATGAATCCGGGTTGGGCGATGGCGGTTGGGTACCGACAGATCGCCATAAATTATTACGGGAAGGCTCAAACGATGTCTTCGTTTGTGGTGATACCACCAACATACCAATCTCCAAGGCAGGTTCAACAGCACACTTTGAAGCTGACACGGTGATCGATAACCTGGTGTCCTTGTTAACCGAGGGTCGCTGGGCGCGGAATTATGACGGCAAGGTGTTCTGCTTTGTTGAAACCGGGCTCAAAAGTGGCACCTATGTCTGGTTTGATTACAATACACCACCCAATCCTGGGGCACCGTCACAGATGATTCACTGGTTTAAACTGGCGTATAACCGATTGTATTGGCTGTCTGCCCGTGGCTTGCTATAAAGGAGGGGTTTGAAATGAGTGAAACACAAGACAACACCTTGCGTCTGGTTCAGGCAGCCAGTGAGGCCATGACCGATGGCATGGTTGAACGGATGGCCGTGACCGGCAGCAATGCCCTGGAAGTGCTGGATCGTTTGAATGATGAGGATACCCGGGATGCGGTCATGCAACTGATCGATCGTGTTACCGAGATGCACAGATCCGGTGCCATGGATACCCTGTTCGAAACCCTGGCTCTGCTGCATGCCGGTCGTTCGGCATTAACCGATAATATGGTCGAGCGGTTGATAGTCTGGGCTGAGACCATGGTCAGCAATGTTGCCAATGAACATTTGGCCGAATTTGCCGGTGAGGCCTGTGGTGCCATTCATGCAGCAGCGGAAGAAACCGCAGATGTCAAGGGTGGCGGGTTGATGTCAACCATCAGTTTGATGAGCAAGCCGGAGACACATCAGGCCCTGCGATTTATGCTTTCATTTGCTTACAAGTTACAAAAGCATGTTACTGAGCCCAGTCAGGACTAATCACCAGGCATCGTAAACCAGTACCTTTTTTGATAGCCACTGCCGGGTATGGGTAGTGGCTTTTTATTAGCCATCGATCTATATATTGAATTTATTCCCGACACTGTACCTGCTGTTTCCCGGGTTTCTGGCTGGATGAACATTTGCACCACACCCCAATTATTTTAACCTGGTGGAAAGTATGGTTAGCAAGCCCCGGATAAGCTGGAGTAGTTTTTGCCTAACACAGGCAGCATTATTTTTCGGGATTTATTCTATTTACTGGATTTTATCCCGGCTTGTTTGTGTCGGGTACCTGCATGAAAATAATCACTCCCCAACAATCCAGCCGCACAACGTTTTAATGTGAGGTTGATACCGTGATTCAGGCCATGCAGCCTATGCAAGCGCAAACATGGCGTACCCCGGTAGTCATCATAGTTGCAGGGTGTCTGATTGCCATGATTGGTTTTGGTGTGCGCTCGACATTCGGCCTGTTTCTTGAGCCGATGACCGTGTCCCGTGGCTGGAACCGGGAAACCTTTGCCCTGGCTATGGCATTGCAGAATTTGCTGTGGGGTCTGGCTGTACCCATCGCCAGAGCCATCTCTGATCGCTTTGGGCCGAGCCGGATATTATGTGGTGGAGCGGTGCTGTATGCGTTTGGTGTCTGGGGTATGGCCACAACCACGTCAGCATTTGGCCTGCAGTTATTTGCCGGTGTCCTGACTGGTCTGGGTGTTGCATTCAGTGCCTTTTCGATTGCCTTGGCAGCCATGGCTAAAGTCGTCAGTGTCCAGCGACGATCATGGGTATTGGGATTGGGAACTGCCGCGGGTTCATTTGATCAGGTGTTGTTTTCCCCGTTAGGGCAGCTTTTTATAGCGCAGTTCGGTTGGCAAATTGCATTGCTGATACTGTCTGCATCCGTACTATTGATCATTCCTCTGGCCTTGGCACTGCCACGTGAAGACAATTCGCAGGGTATTAAATCAGGCAACCAAAGTCTGGGGCAGGCGGTGCGTGAGGCGACCCAGCATCGCGGTTTTTTGTTGTTGACAAGCGGATTTTTTGTCTGTGGTTTTCATGTCGCATTTATCACGGTACATTTTCCTGCGTATGTCATGGATCTCGGATTGGCACCGGAAATTGGCGCCTATGCCATCGCCCTAATCGGTTTGTTCAGTATTTTCGGTTCGTTGTTATCGGGTGTTGCCGGGCAACGCTGGAGCAAGCGCTGTGGTTTGTCGTTTATTTATTTTGCCCGTGCAGTAGCGATCACCGCATTGCTGCTGGCACCAAAAACCGAAGTCACCATTTATCTGTTTGCTGCGACCATGGGAATATTGTGGCTTTCAACCGTGCCGCTGACATCCGGTATTGTGGCTCAAGTATTTGGTGTGCGTTATATGGCAACTTTGTTCGGGATCGTTTTTTTCAGTCACCAGATCGGTAGTTTCCTGGGTGTCTGGTTGGGCGGTTATCTGTACGATACTACAGGCAGTTATGATGGTGTATGGTGGGCTGGTGTGGTGTTGGGTATCGTCGCAGCCCTGATTCACATGCCGATTAATGAGCAGCCGTTGGCAAGATCGGTGAGTGATATAGAATAGGCATATATTAGATATAACTTATTGTAATTATTTCATAAAATACCTATGACGCGAGGGTGTAAAAGAAGCAAATCTATCGTGTAGCCTTGCACCGATCATCCTGCAGGTATATTTCAGACGCGTGCCGTCAGGCTAGCGCCAGCAGGAAAATGACACTGTGCAGTGTGTAGTCAACAAGTTTTACAGCAGAGAAGCTATCGTGTGTTTCTGGCTCGCGTCATCATATTAATTACTTAAAAGTGTGGTAGGGAGTGACTGTGAATATGCAGTCGCTGATGGGTAACTGCTATAACTTTGGCATCGTTAAAGCATTTGTGGTTTGTACAGTGGATTGACTTCAGTATTTCTGGTAAGCAGGGTGATCAGCTGCGCTCCTGCTGTTTCGATTGGTCCATCATTATTGATGACCGATAATTTTGGATGCACAATGTTTTGAAAATTTCTTGAGCGTTCGATACGTTGACTGATTTGAATCTTTGCCTCGCGGTCCCGTAACAGCATCCTGTTTCGCAAGCGGGTTTCAGAAGCCTGAATCAGGATCGGGTGCAATTCCCTGAAGAGGGCTGAAGCTTGTTCAAGACAGGCTCGTGAGCCATTCATGATGACGTTTTTTCCATGACGCAGTTGTGCAACAGTCTGGCGATCGATACCATAACTGAAGCCGTGGCTGTCCCATGACAGGGCAAAAAATCTGTTTTGGCGGTATTTATCAAAATCTTCTATGCTGAGTGCGATGTGGTTTTCTGCACCATAGCCCTCGGGTCGTGTGATATAGCGTTGTGCAAATACAAACTGTTTTTGGCTCCCCAGATGATTACAGGCATATCTGATAAGGGTGTCCTTGCCGACTCCGGAAGCGCCCATGAGGTAAAATAATTTGGTCATATGAATAACCGGCAATAAATCGTAAAGGATGTGAACAGTACGATCCTACACAGATAAGTCAAGCGCGAATTGCTGTGTTAGTGCCTATCCGCTACGGTATTTTCCTGCTACGATGCGCCGCATTGACCTGGGTGGATGTTCTTTGTAATCGAGGAGTTTATTATCGACTTTCTGATTTTTAATTGTGATAGATTGCTGTTACGCATAAGGTTTGTCGCTGTAATTATGGGGCTATCATTATCACAAATGGCTATGGCGCAGGAGGTCTGGAAAATCGACTCATGGCATCGGAATCTGGGATATCAGTTTGACAGTATTACCCGCCAACTGGATCTGTTTCTTGGAGCAGATTATGTGGTTGAAGATGAGGCGCATTCACGTGTTCGTTTGCAACTGGATACTAGTTACGAACAAGGAGAAGGTTTCAAAATTCACCCACGTTTTTCCGCCAAGTTCATACTGCCGGCCCTGAAGAAACGTTTTCGGATCTGGTTAACCACTGAAAGTCGCAATCGGGAATCGGCCAACAGCCGGATTGGTCGTGATGGGGTTGATATGACCCAGGATAATACTGCCGGCACCGAACTGATGATGAGGTTGCTGGAGCGTGACGGTCAACGTAATCAGTTCAAACTGGATCTTGGTATTCGGCATTATGATGCCAGGCTGCAACCATTCACACGATTACGGTGGCGCTATTTGTTACCACTTGATGGCCGTTGGTCGGGGCGGCTGTTTAACAGTTACCGTTACTTCGCCTTGTCAGGAGGTGATAATGAGGCCGGTTTTACCATACAACGTTTACTCGGGGGCAGGCAAAATACCGCATTGCGCTTCAGTCATCGCCTGCGTTGGGATGCGGCCCGTGACGGGGTATTACACTTGGCACAAGTGACGTTGTTTCATACCCTGAAAAACAGACGCGAAGTAGCTCTTGAAGTGCAGGGTCGTTACCGGACAAAAATTGACCCTGAGCTAGGGGATAAATTTGAGCTGGCGGCGATTCATCTGCGTTATCGACGGCCCTGGCTACGGCCCTGGTTATTTTTCGAGATCTGGCCAGGCATCAGTTGGCCAGCTACAAGGCAGCACCGAACATCCCTGGGGATCCTCTTTCGCACCGAGGTTATGTTCGGGCATTGATCCGTTTTAATCCAGAACCTGGGGTCATAAAATTACTGGGAGACTGTCAGGGAACAGGAGACGACCGGTTTGCTGCTCCTGCAAAACCGGCACTTCCGCCATCCAT
>CAZTLH010000128.1:0-7739 GCA_964614335.1 uncultured Gammaproteobacteria bacterium | reverse complement strand
GCCTGCTGATCTGGCCGGATAGTCCGGTGGTTACACTTTGTGCCGTGGTGGCTGTTGCCGTTAATGGTCGGCGCATGTGGCGCTGGTATGATGCGGCCATCTGGCAGCATCCGATGTTGTGGATTCTGTTTTTGGGTTTTGCCGTATTGCTATTTGGTATCCTGTTACTCGGATTTTCGGCTGTTGGCTGGGTTCCCTATTTTCCGGCCTTGCATGCCGTAGCCTATGGCGGAATCGGTCTGATGACAACCGGGATGATGGTTCGTGTCAGTCTCGGCCATACCGGCAGGAGTATATTGCAGGCACCCGGGCGGGCTGTGGTGGCGTTTGTAATGTTGGCAGTGGGTACCGGTATACGTGTGGCCGGCCCCTGGCTGGATGCTGTGAATAGTCTGCATTATTTGCTGTTTGCCGGTCTGTTATGGATTCTGGCCATGGCCTTGTTGTTATGGCTGTTGGTACCGATATTGCTGCGACCTAGGAGGCTGTCCGAGAACAGGAGCCGTAGCGAGGGAAAGCGGATTTGAGGTCATTTTTTCGATCATTTGAGGCGAGGAGTGGCACATGGATGTGCCGTTTACGAACCTAAGGATGGAATAGTCGTTCTATTTAACGAAAATTATCGGAAAAATGGACCAAAGTCCGCTTTACCACAGTAGGCTCTCTGTTCTCGGACAGCCTCCTAGAGTCAAGTTGTGAAAGGGGTTTTGCCTCCGGCTTCCCGGCAGCCTCCTGGGCCAGGAATTGCTGTAGCAGAAGCTTGCGCTGATCGTGGATACGTCGGGCATTTTCTTTTTTCACGGGACCAAATCCACGAACCTGCTGCTGCAGGCTGATCAGCTCGACTGCCAGAGCATGATTTCCACGGCATAACTTTTCTTCAATGGTTTTTAGCAGGCCGGTGAATTCAGCCAGTTGGGAGTCGTGAAACTGTCGTTCTGCGGTATGACGAAAGGGGTCAAGCCAGCTACCCCGCAGTGGCCGCAGCCAGGCCAGGAGATGAAACAAAGGCAATATCCAGGCCCCATAACTGCGTTTTTGCGGTTTATCCCCGGATTTGTTATTCAAGAGAGGGACTGCCAGGTGAAAGCGGAGACGAGGTTTGCCGCTAAAGGTTTCGGCCAGTGCGGTTTTGAAGGACCGATCGACAAATAATCGGGCGACCTCGTATTCATCCTTGTGGGCCAACAGCTGATAATAGTATTCGGCAACCGCCTTGCCAAGTTTCGTAGCTCCACCGCCGAGTGTCTGTTCACGGGCACAGAATTTTTCTACGGTTTGCTGGTAATGCCTGGCAAGATGACGATTTTGATATCGTCGCAGACGCTGGGCGCGATCGACGATCAGATCCTGCAAGGCCTGATCAGCATCCGGTATTGCCGATGTTGAAGTCTCCAGACCGGCGCTGTGTAATACTGCCACTAAATCCAGGGCGGCCTTGCGGCCCCAATGAAAGGCCAGTAGATTTTGTTCGATAGCCGTGCCGTTGAGTTCGATCGAACGTTTTATCGAGGCGGCGTTTAGCGGTATTTTTCCCATTTGCCAGGCATAGCCAAGCAAGACAATATTGGCATAGACAGCGTGGCCCAACAGGGCTTGCGCCAGGGCTGTGGCTGGCAAGAACTGACTTTCTCTGGCGGCTTGCTCAAGTACCTGATGCATTTCTTGGCCAGGGAATGGTAAATCGGGTTGGCGGATAAAGCTGCTGGGCATATTTGCCTCGGTATTGATCACGACAGCGCTGCGATCAGTGGCGAGACGGTTCAGGGTATCGGCACCTGAGGCGACGATGATATCGGCACCGAGTAGCAGATCGGTTCGGGCTGGCGGGATTCTTGCGGCCTGGGCGCAATCCTGCTGCCGATGGATACGAACATGGCTGCTGACGGCACCAAATTTTTGCGCCAGCCCGGTCATGTCAAGAACGGTACAGGCCCGCCCTTCCAGGTGGGCGGCCATTCCCAGCAAGGCACCGAGTGTGACCACGCCCATGCCACCAATACCGGTAACGAGGATATTCCAGCTGTCTCCGATTGTCGGCAATACCGGCTCTGGCAGGGTCTCGGGTGGTTGTGCCATGACCGCTTCCGGGGCCCGGAGCTGAACGTTTTCGATGCTGACAATACTGGGGCAAAATCCTTCCAGACAGCTGTAATCCTTGTTGCAGGCGGATTGGTCAATCCGGCGTTTGCGTCCCAATCCAGTTTCTTCAGGTACCACTGCCATACAGTTGGACACGATATTGCAATCGCCGCAGCCCTCACAGACCTGCTGATTGATAAACAGAAAACGACCAGGGTCCTGCAGACGCCCACGTTTACGCCGGCGGCGTTTTTCGGTGGCACACATTTGTTCATAGATAATGGCGGTCACACCGGGAATCTCACGCAACTGGCGTTGCAGGGTCTGTAACTCGGCACGATCATGTACGGTGACGCCTGGGGCCAGACCGGCATCCTGATCGTAGCGCTGTGGGTCGTCGGTGACGAGCAGGACTTTTTTCACGCCTTCCGCCAATAGCTGGTGACTGACCGCTGCAACGGGTATATCGTCAACGGGTTGGCCACCGGTCATGGCTACGGCGCTGTTGTATAAAATCTTGTAGGTCATATTGACACCGGCAGCGACGGCGGCGCGGATGGCCAGGATGCCGGAATGCAGATAGGTGCCATCACCAATGTTGACAAACACATGGTTGGTATCGGTGAATCTGGACAGACCAATCCAGGAGGCGCCTTCAGCACCCATATGGGTGAACGTTCGGGTTTGCCGGTCCATCCAGATGGCCATATAGTGGCAACCGATGCCGGCCAGTGCGAGGCTGTTTTCAGGCACCTGTGTTGAGGTATTGTGTGGGCAACCGGAGCAGAAATGCGGGATACGATCGAGCACAGAGTTATGTGGTTTGTGGTGAATTTCCTCGAGTTGCTGCAGACGTCGTTGCAATACCGGATCATTGTGAAAATGCCGGATTTGCTGACCCAGGACCCGTGCGATCAGACCTGGAGATAACTCTCCATTCGAGGGCAGTAACCAGTCGCCCTGCTCATTGTGCTTGCCAATAATTACCGGTCGTTCACTGGCCGGGCTGTGATAGAGATGATCCTTGATCTGCTGTTCGATAATGCCGCGCTTTTCTTCGACAATGAGCAGTAGTGGCAGACTTCTTGAAAAATTTCGAATACCGCCGGCGTCCAGTGGCCAGCTCATCCCTACCTTGTAAATACAAAGACCGATATCGGCAGCCTGCTGGAGGCTAAGGTCGAGTTCTTTCAGGGCCTGCAGCACATCCAGACAGGATTTTCCGGTGGTGACAATACCGAGACGGGGTTGCGGGCTCATCAAGACGATCTGATCGAGATGATTGGCTGCCGCAAAGGCGCTCACGGCCTGTAGTTTTAGTTGATGAAGACGATACTCCTGGGTTAATGGTGGATCAGGCCAGCGAATATTCAGACCGTCTTCGGGAAGGAGGAAATTTTCCGGAATCTGTAGTGGCGGACGATTGCTGTCGTAGGCTACAGAGGCCGATGAATCCATGATTTCAGAAGTTGTTTTCAAACCAACCCAGCAACCACTGTAGCGAGACATGGCCCAACCCGCAATTCCGAAGTCCAGCACTTCCTGGAGACTACCGGGGTTGAGCACCGGGATATTGGCATCAATGAAGCTGTATTCACATTGATGGGGCAATGTCGAGGATTTACAGGTGTGGTCATCACCGGCGATCGCCAATACACCACCGAGACGGGCACTGCCGGCGGCATTGGCGTGCTTGAAGGCATCGCCACTGCGATCCACACCAGGCCCTTTGCCATACCACATCCCGAACACACCATCGACCTGTGGCCCTGGAAACAGACCGGTTTGTTGTGTGCCCCAAATTGATGTGGCTGCAAGATCCTCATTCACACCCGGTTGAAAGTAGATGCGTGCCTCGTCGAGAAATGTTTTGGCTTGCCAGAAGGCGGTGTCAATCCCACCCAGGGGTGAACCGCGGTAGCCGGAGACAAAGCCACCGGTATTGAGACCCGACTTGCGATCAAGGTGGCTTTGCAACAAACATAAACGTACCAGGGTTTGCATGCCATTGACGTAAACCCGGTCCTTCGTAAAACGATATTTGTCATCCAGACGGGTGTCGACAAGATTCATGAAGCATTTCTCCGGAACAGTGACCGAGCGAATTTCTCGAGCATGCGGCTTATTTTACCGAAACCTGAGCATTACAGTTGTTACATTGTCAGTAATCAATAGCACTCGCCATGATCATGAAACACAGGATTTTTCGTCTGTTCTTGAGTCGGTTGGTCCTTTAGGACTCTATTGATTAAGTCGTTATTTAGCATTTCCAAGAATATTAGTTTCAATGTTCTCAATAGCATGCAATTTTTCGTTCGCGCTAAAAAGCATGAATTCAACAGATTCATTGATGGTCATCGAGCGAAAAAAGTCGGCAATCCTGAACTAGCGGCAGCCTCCTAGTCTGTAATATCTGTTTACAAATACTCACACTGTATCACTGCAGGTTTTTTGTTGTTGATATAGAGTAATCAACAGGGCTGCAGGGAAGCGTCGGTATTCACAAGGATGGTGAGCAACTGACAGGTTGGAGCCCTTGGAGTTCCGGCCAGGCTTTTGGTCTGTGCCGGAACTCTATCCTTCGCTCTGTAGCAAGCGTAATAATCAATATTGAGGCTGTCGGCCATTTTGCAGTGATCTTCTGAATGTTTTCGATCCCGTCGGCACCCATGGCCGTCGATTGAAAATAGTCGTTAACACCGTTCAATAGACTGATTTACGACCTGATGAGTTGGCGGTGTGATCAGTCATTCATGGTTTGACCGGGATTTTTTTAGTGATGATTTGTTCTCCGCTCAACGGTAACAATAAAATGACAATACGCCGGTCACGTGAGTATTCTTCGACCCTGGTTGTCAGTGGGCGGTAGGCGCTGTAGCCGACAACACGCAAGCGCTTTGGATCCACTTTCCTGGAAATGAGGTAGCGGACCGCAGAGGCAGAGCGCGCGGCCGAAAGCTCCCAGTTGCTAGGATAGCGATTGAACTTGGAAGGTCTTAGCGGCAAGGGGTCTGTATGGCCTTCAACACTGATCAGCCGGCTGGGGAATGCATTCAGGGCCTTTGCTATCAAGTCGAGTGCGGCTTTGCCTTTGCTGGATAATTCAGCGGATGCCAGGGCAAATGTGATATCGCCACCCAGTCGAATGGCGGTGGTGTTATTTTTTAATTGGGTAATTTTGACATTGCTGGTATGCAGGGTTTCCTGGAGGCGGGTTTTGACCTCGGCCAGACTGGCTTTGAAACGGGCACGTTCAGAGCGCAGTTGGGCAACCCGGGATTGTAGCTCTTGAGCCAGATTACGGGTTTCCAGCAAGTCCTGGTTTTGCAGTTCTAATGTATTGATCTTTGATGATGCCAGCTCGAATTTGACTTGCAACGTTTTTACCAGGAGGTCACGATCAGATAATTGTTTGTTAAGTTGTTCAATATCGAGACTTGACTTGTTTAATTGGGCAGTAAGCTCCGCGTTGTGTTGTTTCGATATTTCATTTTGTTGTCTCAGTACCTTCTGTTCCTGATCGAGAGCGTGAATTTGTTCCTGCAGTTTTGAGTTCAGTTGTTGTAAGGTAGTCTGTTTTTCGCCCAGTGCTGTCAGTTGAAGATGCAACGTTTCTTTTTCGGACAAGATCTGATCACGATCATCGGTTATGGCCTGGAGCGATTCACTGCTGTTCTTCAGTGTTTTGGTCAGTGTCTCCAGACGTGTTTCGAGTTGTTGTTTAAGTGATGACAAAACTGATTGTTGATTGTTTGCCGTTGCAAGCTTTTGTTTCGCTTGGGCTAACTGAAGATCAATGGTTTCGACCTGTTTGCCCAGTTGATTTTTTTTGCTATCAATTGTGGCTACTTGTTGGACCAGTCCAGCATTTTTTTCTTGTAATGCTGTGATTTGCTGAATTAGACCTTTCTTTTCTGTAGTCAATGTAGACAGTGAAGATTGACTTTTTTCCATTGCCTTGCGAGCAGTAAGAAAATTCTCCTGTTCTGCTGTAAGCCTGGTGTTGACTTGCTCTGTCTGTTGACTGCTGGACCAAAATAACCCCCAACCGCTGATTGCAGCAATCAGAGACAAAACAAATGCCACTACCCATGGCCTGGCATGACTCGCTGTTGTAGTCATTCGACAATTCCTCTCGTTTATATTCACCGGGGCTTGCAGACGGGTTTTATACATTGTCAAACGACAAAATGACAACACCGCATGGTCATCGAGGTGGTTTATTTGCAGATCTTATTCAGGGTAGTGTAGCGCCAACAGGTGCCCGGGGTAAAGAAGCTCTGTAATCGATCAGCAATTTCCGGCTGAATTCCGTATTGGAGAGCACAACTGAGCGTCGACAGGTATGATTTTCTCCGACGTCTTGGGTCATATGCAGTAACAACGGTGATGCCTGGCCAGACACAATAGACAACGTATGACATCAATGACGGATGTCTCATGTGACCGGTTTGTGTCAGGTCATATCGAAAAACACACTCAGGCGGCAGATTTTCCCTGTTTGTCAGATTGATCGTCGAGCCATACCGATTCACCAGCCGCTTTATATAGACCCATAGAATCAATTTTATTTAATCGATTGCGATGAACAGCTATCAGACGAGCTTCCTGGAATCGGCGTAATACCCGACTGATGGTTTCTGGTGCCAGACCGAGGTAATTGCCGATGTCAGAGCGGGACATGGGCAGTGTCAGCTCCGTCTGGCTGTAGTTAAAAAAGTCGCAATCACGAATTTGGGAGAGCAAAAATGTCGCGACGCGTTGATCTGCATCTTTGCGGGCCAGGACAGTCAGCATACGTTTTTCTTGGAATAGCTCCTGACGATAGCGTTCCATAATCTGCTCAAGAAAGGCAGGCGATTTATGCATGGTGGCAGTCAGCTCATCCTTGTTGAGGGCGCAGATCCCCGTGGTGCCCAGGGCCACGGCCGTGGTGGCATAACGGGAGTGTATGGCATCCAGCCCAAGAATTTCACCGGGCTGATGAAATCCTAATACCTGCTGCTCACCGGTATGGGTAGTGGAGAAAGTTTTAATGGCGCCGGATTTGATGATGTACAGCGAATAAAAAGGCTGGTGCATTTCAAACAGATGTTCCTGTTTGTGCAGGACACGTGCGCCACCAGTGATACCCAGATTTGCCTCGATATCAGCAGCGGCCATATTGCGGCCCAGACAGCGGCCAACGATAGTGCACTGCTTACAGGATGTTCGTGTATTGTTGGAAGTGATCGGTCGCATATAGAGCCTCTTTGAATCAGTATTTACTGGCGCTTTATACGCTGATTGCACGTTCAGCTCTATACGTAATTCCCGTTAGTTGATGTCAGGCAACGTCTTCAGGAGCGGTTTCAGGAGGCTGTCCGAGAACAGAAAGCCTACTGCGGAAAAGCGGACTTTGGTCCATTTTTCCGTTCATTTTCGTTAAATAGAACGACTATTCTCCTCAAATGATCGAAAAAATGACCTCACCCGCTTTCCCTCGCTACGACCGCCATGGATGGCGGAAGTGCCGGTATTGCAGGAGCCACAAACCGGTCGACTCCTGTTCTCGGACAGCCTCCTGTCAGCAACCCGTAAATAGCCGATAAATAACGAAGTAGAAATATTTTCGATTTTTTCCTCATTTCGACAAAACTTTGCCCTGGTAGGTCCAT
>CAZTLH010000127.1:0-7742 GCA_964614335.1 uncultured Gammaproteobacteria bacterium | reverse complement strand
GAAATCTTGTCCCTGTTTAATCCAACCACAGGCCATGACTGGATTATGCTGTGGATGTACGGCATCCATAAACAAGATAACTTCATGTTCCGATTGCTTTTCTTTTAAGTCTTCGTAGCGGTCAAGAAAATCCTCTTGTGCCTGGGCATCCGCTTTTCCAGGCACCAGTTTCGGTTTCTTGTACACGTAACCGAGTCGATGTAGCAGATCGGTCATGCCACTTTCGCTGTAGTAAATCCCCCAGTGCTCCTCGACATAGGCCACCACAGATTTGGCTGTGATATGAAGGTGCTCTTGTAAATACGTATCCAGCTCCTGTTCCTGCTCGAAGCTCAAATACCCTCGCTGACACAGATAGTGGGTTTCCAGCAGTTTATCGACCCCACCTTTTTTATAATCTCTGAAATAGCGGCGTATTGTGCTACGATCCATCAGCAATGCTGCGGCAACCTGCGTGGATTTCCAGCCGGTGCCCAGTAATACGACAGCCTTAACACGGTCTGCTTGACGCTTTTCAATAAGCTCTCGGTGGAGAACCTGTAAATCGTGGAGTTCCTGGTTGCTAAGACTATAATCGTTCATGGTTCTATTATAAATGTTATTATGCGATTACGCGACCTATCTAAGGTGTTTTCTTAAACGTGATGAGTATAGCATAAAATCGGTTGCTTAAAATACGGGTCGTTTGATCTCTGAAGACCTGAAGACCTGAAGATCCATTTACTATTCTTTGCTTCCCAGTAGTTCAAGCACAAAGTTATGTTGTTTGCAGTGGCTCTGCTCCTCATGGCTCCAGTATAAGATTACCCGATCTTTGGCTCGGATGGGCTGGAGCTACAAAACACATGTGCTATATGCCAGTGGTTTGCCATTTCGGATTCGCTGTCGTGGTGATTTACAGGGTAAACCGGTTTGTGATGGCGGTTCGTGATGGAATCGTAGGCTGAATATTTTGTACGCTGCCAGTTTGTATTGATGATCACTGTTTATAAAGAGGCGGCTGAGCGTGCGGCCTGGTCGTAGAGACCGGATAAGGCGCGCAGCACCCGGGCCAGTTCACCGATTTCCTGGTTGCCGGCACCCAGAGCTCCCAATGAGTCGATCAGACAATCTTCCCGGATTGCGCGATATTGCTCACAGAGCTCGCTGCCGCGCAGGCTGGTGGCAAAACAGTTTTCCTTGCCCTGCTTGAATTTTTCGACCAGTTGCAAACGACGCAGCTTGCGTAATGAGTAGGTGACGGTGTGGGTATCTTCAATATTCAGATTAAAACAGATGTCGGCGACTTTTTTTGGCCGTTTGCGATGATGAATATTGTGCAGAATCAAAATATCGGTGGCATTAAGATCCGGGAGCCCGCTGGCGGCCATACAGCGTTCAATCCAGCGTTGAAAGGCATGATTGGCGATAATCAGACCATATTCCAGCTCACTGAGTTCGGCACTTTTTTTCGAAACCAGATGTGAGGAAGAAACAATCGATGTCTTGGCTGATTTCAGGAGCTTAGGGTTGTTCATACCGTTGACTCGTGAGGTTTTGAGGCGGACCCGGGTGTGCCGTAACCGCCGCCGCCCGGGGTCTCAATGACAAAGACATCACCGGCATGTATCTGGATATGGTCAGTACCGGATAGTTCGGTCTTGGTTCCATCCGGGTGCTGCACCGAATTGTGTCCCGTTTTGCCAGCCTCGCCACCGGCCATGCCGTAGGGCGGGATCCGTCGGTGGCCGGATAAAATATTGGCAGACATGTCCTGCTGAAAACGCAATCGCCGGATTACCCCATTGCCACCTCGATACTGGCCCTTGCCGCCCGAATCGGGTCGAATTTGGAAATTCTCCAGGATGACCGGGTAACGCCACTCCAGAATCTCGGGGTCCGTCAGGCGGGTATTGGTCATGTGAGTGTGAATCGCATCGGTGCCATCACCCTCTGCCGTGGCACCGCTGCCACCACAGATGGTTTCATAATACTGAAAATGCTGATCGCCCCAGGTGAAGTTATTCATCGTGCCCTGTGAGGCTGCAGCGACACCCAGCGCCCCGAACAGGGTATCGACAATGGCCTGGGATGTTTCAACATTGCCGGCAACGACAGCTGCGGGATAGACCGGGTTGAGCATGGATCCGGTCGGGTTGATGATCTGTAATGGTTTCAGACAGCCTTCATTGAGCGGGATGGTGTCGTTGACAAGACAACGAAAGACATACAGGACTGCTGCGGTGCAGATTGCAGCCGGGGCATTGAAATTACCGGTGTGTTGGCCACTGGTGCCGGTAAAATCGATTATAGCGCTACGTTTGTCTGCGGCCAGACGGATGGCAACCTGAATGTTGCTGCCATCATCCATTTCATAACAGAAGGAGCCGTCTTTGAGTACACCCAGCGTGCGACGAACGGATTCCTCGGCATTATCCTGTACGTGTTGCATATAGGCCTGTACCACATCCAGACCAAAATCACAGACCATGGCACGCAATTCCTGCAGGCCTTTTTCACAGGCGGCAATCTGTGCCCTGAAATCGGCAATATTGGTCTCCGGGCTGCGGGCCGGGTAGGGACCGGATAACAGCAAGTCACGCAAGGCCTGTTCCTGCAGTTCACCGGCTGCCAGTAGTTTGAAGTTGTCGATCAGTATGCCTTCCTGGTCCACAGAGGTGGAATCCGAGGGCATGGAACCGGGTGTGATGCCGCCGATATCGGCATGATGGGCACGTGAAGCAACATAAAACAATACGTCATCGGTTTCTTCTGCCATGATCGGTTTGATCACGGTGATATCCGGCAGATGGGTGCCACCGTTATAGGGTGCATTTAGCAGCCAGGCGTCCCCTTTGTGCATCTGCCCGGTGTTTTCCCGGATCACGGTCTTGATGCTTTGACTCATCGAACCCAGATGCACCGGCAGGTGTGGCGCATTGGCAATCAGATCACCCTGTTGATCAAAGAGGGCACAGGAGAAATCGAGTCGTTCCTTGATATTGACCGAGGAGGCGGTGTTTTCAAGGACGCTCCCCATTTGCTCGGCGATCGACATGAACAGGTTGTTGAATATCTCCAGCATTACCGGGTCGCAGTGGGTACCAATGGCCTGCTTTTTTGGTAATGGCAGATAGCGCTGCAGAATAATGTCCTGGGTTGCGGTCAGGCAGGCTTGCCAGCCTGGTTCGACGACAATGGTGCCGGTTTTTTCAATAATGACGGCCGGGCCCGGCAGGGGTTCGGCAGTGGACAGTTGTTCACGGGCATAGAAGGGTGTGGGTTGGTAACCGGCTTGCAGATAGACCGGATGATGGGCCAGCGGCACGGCCGGGCCCTGCTGCCGGGATGGCGACAGCTGTTGCAAATCCGGCTTTTGTCCGCCACCGACGACTTCTATTTGTACGGCTTCGACGATCAGGGCTTTGCTGGGTGTGACAAAACCGAAACGCTGGCGGTGCAATCGTTCGAAGGCGCTGATCATGGCCGGCAATTTATCGAATTTTATCGTCAGGGCTGTATCGGAGCCGTGATAACGCAGGTGCAAACGCCGGTGGCAGCGGATATCGCCTGCGGCCACCCCCTGCTGCTGCATTTGGGTTATTCCCAGGGTCTGCAGATCAGACAGTGCCGTTTCCAGCTGTGTTACGACCGCAGTTTCGAGGGTGACTTCCATGGCCTGTTCCCGCACCCAGCGCAAATCGGCCAGCCCCATGCCAAAGGCCGAGAGTACACCGGCCAGTGGATGCAGGTGAATGGTCTTCATGCCCAGGGTATCGGCCACCAGACAGGCATGCTGGCCACCGGCGCCACCAAAACAGCATAAGGTGTAGCGGGTGACATCATAGCCGCGCTGGACAGAGACTTTTTTGATGGCATTGGCCATGTTTTCGACGGCAATGGTCAGAAAACCGGCAGCGGTCTCAGCAGAGCTCCTCTCGGTGCCGGTAGCAGTCGTGATCTCGGCGGCCAGGGCGTTGAATTGTTGCTTCACGGTGGCCGTATCCAGGGATTCGTTACCCTTGTGGCCGAATACAGCAGGAAAGAATTGTGGTTGCAGCTTGCCCAGCATGACATTGCAATCGGTAACGGTCAATGGGCCGCCATTACGGTAACAGGCCGGTCCCGGTCTGGCGCCTGCCGAATCCGGACCTACCCGGAACCGTGCCCCGTCAAAGTGCAGGATTGATCCTCCGCCGGCGGCAACGGTATGAATTTGCATCATCGGTGCTCGCAATCGCACACCCGCCACCTCGGTTTCGAACGCCCGCTCGAATTGTCCGGAATAATGACAGACGTCGGTCGAGGTGCCACCCATATCGAAACCGATCAATTGTTCAAAACCGGCAGCCCGGGCCGTGCCCACCATCCCGACCACACCGCCGGCCGGACCGGATAGCAGCGCATCCTTGCCCTGAAAATGATGGGCATCGGTCAGACCACCATTAGACTGCATGAATAACAACTGACAATTTGCTGCCTGCGGAGCAGCAAGATCCCGCTCGACCTGGTCTACATAGCGACGCAGAATTGGCGATAAATAAGCGTCGACGACAGTGGTGTCGCCACGGCTGACCAGCTTCATCAATGGGCTGACGGTGGAACTGACCGAGATCTGGGTAAAACCGATTTGACGGGCAATGGCGGCGACCTGCTGCTCGTGTTGCGGGTAGCGGTAGGCATGCATAAAGACGATAGCCACCGCCCGCAGACCGTCATCATAGGCCTGTTGCAGCTGCTCGCTGCAGTATTGTTCATTCAGTGGTAGCAGTACATTACCATGAGCACCGATGCGTTCATTTACCTCGAGTACACGACTGTAGAGCATCTCGGGTAACTGAATGTTGAGATCGAATAATCGGGGTCGACTCTGATAGCCAATACGCAGGGCGTCGGCGAAACCGGCAGTGATTACCAGCAAGACAGGTTCGCCTTGGCGTTCGAGCAGAGCGTTTGTCGCCACTGTGGTGCCCATTTTTACCGTATCAATCTGCGCCGCAGGCAAGGGCTGGTCGTGTGCAATGTTCATCAGCTCACGGATGCCCTGGATGGCGGCATCACGGTATTGTTCCGGGTTTTCCGATAACAGTTTGTGACTGATGATTTTACCGCCCGGTTTGCGGGCTACGATATCGGTAAATGTGCCACCACGATCGATCCAGAACTGCCAGCGATCGTTAGGAGGCGCTCTGTTCTCGGACAGGCTCCTGGTGGTCTCTCCGGGTTGTTTTGGTTTTGAAATCACGTGTTGGGTTTTATCCTGCGTCTGAAGGGATCAATGTTGGGTCATTAGCTGTGGCAACCAGGTCGCAATTTGAGGAAAGGCGGTGACCAGCACCACGGCGACCAGTAACAGCAGAAAGAACGGGAATGCGTATTGTGCGATTTGCAAAATATTTTTGCCGGTCAGACCCTGGAGAACGAATAAATTGAAACCGACCGGCGGGGTGATCTGCGACATCTCAACCACCAGCACCAGATAGATGCCGAACCACAACAAATCAATACCGGCCTGTTGTACCATCGGCAACACGACCGATGTCGTCAGTACGACGACAGAAATACCATCGAGGAAGCAGCCCATGATGACAAAGAAGACGGTCAGGGCGGCAATCAGACCCAGCGGTGTCAGCCCCAGTGAATGGATATACCCGGCCAGTGCACTGGGGATGCCGGTAAAACCCATGGCGACGGTCAGAAAAGCCGCCCCGGCCAGAATAAAGGCAATCATGCAGGAGGTGCGGGTTGCCCCCATGAGACTGTCAATAAAGGTTTTACGGGTCAGTGTGCCGGACAGCAGAGACAATGCCAGCGCACCGAAGACCCCAAATACTGCCGCCTCGGTGGCTGTGGCAAGACCACCATAGATAGAACCGAGGACAAACAGGATCAGTCCCAGGACCGGGAAAAGACGCAGGGAAAGACGAAAACGCTCCAGTACGGGTACAGTGGCTTCGGCTGCCGGCATTCGGTCCGGGTGTAACAGGGCCCAGACGATGGTGTAACCCATGAATAACACAATCAACAGTATTCCCGGCAGGGCGCCAGCGATAAACAGACGTGCGATCGAAACCTCGGCCGATACACCATAGACAATCAGGATGATCGATGGCGGAATCAACAGGCCTAATGTACCGGACCCGGCCAGGGTGCCCAGGACCATGCGTTCGTCATAGCCGCGTCGTTGTAATTCAGGGGCCGTCATACGGCCTATGGTGGCCACGGTCGCAGCTGAAGAACCGGAGACGGCCGCAAAGATACCACAGCCCAGAATATTGACATGTAGCAAACGCCCGGGGAGCTGATTCAGCCAGGGTGCTAGACCCTTGAACAGGTCCTCGGACAAGCGAGTACGAAACAGGATTTCACCCATCCAGATAAACATCGGCAGGGCCACCAGGGTCCAGCTGGAACTCGCTCCCCAGGTGGTGGTGGCCAATATCATGCCGATATTGCCATTATCATTGAGCCACATGCCGAAAATCGCGGTGGCAAACAGGGTGATTGCGACCCAGGTACCACCGGCTAGCAGACCGAACAAGGCCAGACTCAGGAGTAAAATCAGGGTGCCGTGCATGGGTTACCGGGGTGTATCCAGTGGGTTCTGGACGGGGTTTTCATCATGCTGGAGATAGGCGGGTTGTTTGCCGGAAAGCAGCACGATGGCTTCGTCCAGGAGAGCGATGGTCAAGATCACCAGACCGACTGCCATCGGGGTCTGGGGAATCCACAAGGGCACGGAAATATAACCCTGACTGATATCACCAAAACGCCAGGATTCGATCACCAGTCCGGTAACACTGAAAGCGGCAAAACCGCTGAACAGCAGGCCCAGCAGCAGCACCAGACCTTCCAGAATTTTGCGTTGGATGCCGTGTAACCGGGTCACCAGCAAGCTGACCCGGATATGACCACCACTGCGCAAGGTATAGGGCAGGGCCAGGAAACTGGCGGCGGCCAGCAGGTAACCGGAAAAATCTTCGGTGGAAGGAACGATGATACCAAACCAGCGACCCACAATCTGGCACAGGATCAGTACCGCCATGGCAACGATACAAAAGCCGGCCAGCAAGGCTGCAATCAGGTACAGACGGTCAAGCAGTTTACGCATGCGTGTTGAAGAAACAGCTGTTCTCAAGGGCCCGTGACAGAATCAGGAGGCCGTCTGAGCATAGGAGCCGGCCGGTTTATTGCTTCTGCAAAGCCGGTGTCCCCGTCCTCCATAGTGCTCATGGCGAGGGGAAGTGGATTTGAGACTATTTTTTTGATCATTTGAGGTGAGTAGTGGTGCATGGATGTGCTGTTTACGAATCTAAGGATGGAATACTTGTTGTATTTAACGAGAATCAGGGGAAAAACGGGCCAAAGCCCGCTTTTCCGTAGTAGGTTTCCTGTTCTCGGACAGCCTCCTGGCCCTGATCGGTGGTTATTTGAGTGCTTGAAGGATCTTGGCGCCATCAGCACCGGCGTTCTTGGCCCACTCGGCACTCATGGTTTTGCCGATCTGCTGCAATTCAGACTTGAACTGCGGTGTTGGCGCAGAGACCGTCATGCCCTTGGCTTTGAGGGTCGCAGTTTTCGCCGCTGTCTCATCCATGGCCATTTGCCAGCCTCGTGTTTCTGCCCTGGCTGCGGCATCCATAACGGCCTTTTGTACCTTGGCGGAAAGTTTGCCAAAAGCCTTGGCATTCACGATGACCATATTTTTTGGAATCCAGGCCTGGGTGTCGGTATAGTATTTAACAAAGTCCCATGCCTGGCTA
>CAZTLH010000126.1:0-7794 GCA_964614335.1 uncultured Gammaproteobacteria bacterium | reverse complement strand
TGAAATTATCATCATCCGGGATGTGGATCGACAGAATGATCCATGCTTTTTCCCGAAGCTGATCGCCAAGGTTGAGGAGGGTTATGATCTGGTTAGTGGCTGGCGTTTTGAGCGCAAGGATGGATTTCTGTTGCGCCGACTGCCATCGATGATTGCCAACAAGGTCATTTCCTATACGACGGATGTAACATTGCATGACTATGGTTGTTCACTAAAGGCCTTTCGTCGTGAGGTGGCAAAAAGCTTGCGTCTATACGGCGAAATGCACCGATTTATCCCGGCTATTGCCAGCTGGATGGGTGTGGAAATTGCCGAGATCAAGGTCAATCACCGACCGAGAGTAGCCGGAGTCTCAAAATACGGGATTTCCCGCACTTTCAGGGTCATGCTGGATTTAATTGCAGTGAAATATTTGTTGAACTATTCCAGTCGACCGGTCCATTTTTTTGGTTCCATGGGGCTGATCAGCGGTGGGCTGGGTACTTTGCTGACCTTGTGGCTGGCCATAGAACGATTGTTCATGGGTGTTGCCCTGGCCAATCGGCCCTTGTTGATGTTCGCCATATTGCTGATCTTTATAGGCCTGCAGTTTATTACCGTGGGTTTGCTGGCGGAAATGCAGACCCGCATCTACCACGAAACCCAGGACAAGCCGACCTATGTCGTCCGAGAAGTCATTAACTGATTTTAGTATTGTCATCGTCAACTGGAATAGTGCTGACGATTTGGGTCGATGTCTGGCGTGTCTGTGTGAACAACTTCATCCACCGCGGCAGGTTATTGTTGTCGATAATAATAGCTCCGATGGCTCGCTCGAGCAGGCTTTGTTGCATGCGGGTGATCTGCCGCTGGTCATCGATCGTCAACAGACGAATCTTGGTTTTGCTGCGGCCAATAATCTGGCTGTAACCCGTTATGTAAATTACACCTGGACAGTACTGCTGAACCCGGATGCCTTTGCTGAACCGGACTGGTTGCAGGAACTGGCCCGGGAAATCGGTAAATATCCAAAGACCGGCTTTTTTGGCAGTTGTCTGCTCAATGCCGAGCGTCCGGCATATTACGATGGTACGGGGGATGAGTACCATCTCTCCGGTCTGGCCTGGCGCCGTGATCATGGCCGGGTAATCGACAGTGCAAAACAAGCGAATCCTGAAGTTTTTGCCGTATGTGCCGCGGCGGCCGCCTATCGTACGGATGCGTGGCGGCAGATCGGCGGTTTTGATGAATCTTTCTTCTGTTATTTTGAAGACGTTGATCTGGCTTTTCGTCTGCAGTTGGCCGGTTTTTGTGGTCGCTATGTACCAGCGGCAAGAGTACGGCACGTGGGCTCATCAGCATCGGCACAGGTGTCGGGATTCAGCCTTTATCACGGCCATCGCAATATGGTCTGGACTTATTTCAAGGATATGCCAACTGGCCTGTTGCTCCTGACCTTGTTGCCGCATTTGTTGATCAATGTGATCAGCCTGCTGTGGTATTGCAGCCAGGGGCATTGCCGGATGATCAGTCGTGCCAAATGGGATGCCATCAAGGGTCTTCCCGCTATACTCAAACAGCGTCGGATCGTGCAACAGCAGACAGTCCGCAGCTGGCAATTGTTGCCGCTGATGTCACATGCTTTATGGCGTAACCGACGATAAGATGGCAACTGCAACACAACAAACGGTGACGGTGATTGTCGTTAATTACAACGCCGGCAACCTGTTGGCGGACTGTATTGGTCGGGTATTGTCCTGTGAAACCGTCAGCAAGGTTCACCTGGTCGATAATGCATCGCACGATAACAGCCTGCAGTTTGTCGATCAGATTCAGGATGGGCGGTTACAAGTCCTGAAATTACCCCGGAACATCGGTCTGTCGGCAGCCATCAACCGGGTATTGCCGGCGTGCAACAGCACATACACCCTGTTGCTTAACCCGGATTGTCTAATTACAGCCGCCCCATTAAAAACCTTATGTCAGGCATCAAAGCCGGCAGACGTGGCTATGGTGGGGCCGTTGATTCAAAATCCTGACGGCAGCGAACAGCGTGGTTGTCGGCGTGATTTGCCGACTCCGACTTCTGCCTTGATTCGGGACTTTCGCCTGGGTTTTTTACGGCTACAGCGTTTTCGCGGGCATTGGCAGAATTTTGACCATACCGACAGACCCACGGCGGGTAAAGCCATCGCAGTTGAAGCCATCTCCGGTGCCTGTATGCTGATTAAGACCGATTATTTTAAACGTTTAAACGGGATGGACGGTGGCTTCTTTTTGCATTGTGAAGATCTGGACTTGTGTTTCAGAATACGGGACGCAGGCTGGGAAACCCTTTTTGTACCGACGGCCATCGTAATTCATGACCAGGGAAGCTGCAGTGCCGAGAATCCCCGTTTGATCGAATATTACAAGCATCGGGGTATGTGTCGATATTATCTGAAACATTTTCACAGTATCGGTCATCGTCTGTTGGCATTGTTGTTGATTCCAGCGATCTGGATGCGTTTCCTGATTAAAGTCCTGTTCAGAACGCAAGACGAGACTCGTTAAGTGACCAAATGAAGGGTGTTCAGTCGACATTGGTAGCGCCATTGTGAGTGCGAAACCGGTCTATCTTGTCAGCGGGGCGAAAAGTTCGGTGGGTCGGTTGATCCTGGAGCTTCTTCAACAACGCGGTGACGAAGTCTGGGCGCTGAGTCGAGGTGATTTGCCCGCTGGAGGTACCCGGTTGCACTGGATGCATCCAGGTGATATCGGGGAATTTTCCCGGCGCTGCAGTTCCACGCCACCAGTCATCTTGCTGGCCGTGGCGCCATTATGGTCGGTCGCCGAAACAATTGCCGCTTGTGAAGGTCTTGTGCTGCAAAAAATTGTAGCCCTGGGTTCAACCAGTGAATACACCAAAATTGACAGTTCTGATGTCTATGATCAAAGTACCGTGTCACGGTTACGACAGGGTGCCGAGCAGGTCTTTGAGATAACCGCTCGACTCCAAATCTCCTGTGTCTTGTTGCGTACGACCATGATTTATGGCCCGGAAGATCGAAATCTTGTTTTCTGGCGTCGTTTTGCCCGATATTCACCCGTTTTGCCGCTGATTGCCGGTGGACAGGCCCTGCGTCAGCCGGTACATCAAGAGGATGTGGCCGCCGTGATGCTGTTGGCGACAGCCTATCATGGCAAGATAAGAGAATTTGTTATTGCAGGGCCAAGACCACTCAGTTACCGGCGAATGCTTGAAGTCATCTGTCAGCAACTCGGTGTCAGACGTTGGTATGTATCATTGCCGGTGGTTCTTTTGCAAGCTGTGGTGATGGTGATCCGCCTGCTGCCCGGGTTCAGATCTTTACGTCCTTCCATGATAGAGCGCATGCAACAGGATATGATATTCCCCATTGACAAGGCTCGTGAAGAACTCGGATTTAATCCCCGCGAGTTTGGTTCTAGGAGCCCCCACACCGCTGGTGGCGCTGCGCTGTCGCGCAGCAAACAAAATAGTGGTTTTTGGTCTTCAAGATGATCTGGTGTTAGAGGATATTTCTCCATATAACGGCTTCATCCAACAAGTACATCAACTTATTTTCCCCGCTGGTCAACGACGAATGAGCTACCCGGCTTTGCCTTGGATAGCTTTTTAATTTCGGTACAGGCGTCGACCACACTCAGGTAGTGTTGATACTTCTTTTGGGCCAGATTGACTCCGGCCATGCTAATACTCATTATCGGGAATTTCTGTTTCTCACCATGGCGGTTTATGGAGGTGATGTACCCGGTTGCAAGATCAGCGTTGCTGTAGAATTTTCGAATTCCCTCATCGAAGTGGCTGATGATATTGTCGATGATCTGATTAATCTGTTCCAGCGGGACCAACAGGACAAAATCATCGCCACCGATATGACCAAGAAATGAATGTTCGGCTGGAAGATTTTTCATCGCATCCTTGAAGACTGTAGAGGTGAAAAGTAATACCTCATCACCATGGGCAAAGCCATATTGATCATTAAATGCCTTAAAATTATCCAGGTCGGCATAGACCACGACGGTTCCTGAATTCTCCAGGATGAGCGCATCAATCCTATTGTGAATACTATTGTTGCCAGGAAGGCCACTAATCGGGTTGGAATCGAGCGCCACTTTATAGAGTTCTTCAAGTTCCTTGATCGCTGAGCATAATTTGATCTGATTTTTTACCCGAGCCTTGACCGTAGAAGGATTGAAAGGTTTGCTGATATAATCAGCAGCACCGACTTCAAAGCCCTTGGCATCATCCATCACCTCAGAGAGGGCTGTGATGAAGATGACCGGAATAGCCGCACTACGGGGGGTTTCTTTGATGGCTCGACAGGTTTCATAACCATCCATTTCCGGCATCAATATATCGAGCAACACCAAATCGATATCGGTATTTGCGAGCTTTTCCAGGGCTCCTTTGCCTGAGGTGGCAGGGATTGTTGCAAAATCATCCTTGAGAATCTCAATCAGCATTCTGATATTATCCGGAACATCGTCAACCACCAGGATTCTAGCTCTTTTTTTGTATTTATTCATTTACTCTCTCGTATAGTTTATGTAAAGTTTCCCTAGCACCTGCTTCATCAAAATTTTCCAACTGTTCTCTTAGTTTACTGATTTGTGGGATAAATTCACTTCCTTTAACCAATAACTGCAAATAATCTATTGATTCAAATGCCTCACCGTAATCGCTGGAAATCTGTTACTCAAGTTTCTTGATGGCTCGGTTAATGGCCCCAGGATCAAGCTCCCCAACCTCCAATACACCTGTATCTGTAGCCTCGGTTTCATATTTAAGGATCTTAAGTGCATCCAACACCACCATCAACTGCTCACCAAAGGCAGTGAGTTTCGGTTCTATACCTTCGCCGGCAGCACAGTATCGCTCCAGCTCTCCAGCCGCCTTGTAGAGCGTGACTGCGCCGAGGTTTCCGGCATTCCCTTTGATGGCATGGGCAAGGTGTTGGGCCTCTTCATGGCGCTGCCGTTGAACCAAACTCTTCAGTGTCTGCATGGATTGCTGATTGTTGTGGGCAAATTTTAGTAACAGCTCATAATAGAGTTTTTTCTTCCCCGCCACTCTGGAGAGTCCGGCCGTTAAATCAAAGCCAGGCAACTCAGCGGGAAGAGCAATGGCCTCATCTGTATTTTGTACCTCAGGCTGTGGTCTGGGTTTGGGAGCTTGCCGCTCCTTGACCTTAATCCACTGTATCAAAACGTTAATCAACAACTGTGGGTCGATGGGTTTGGTGACATGGTCATTCATACCATGTTGAAGACACTTCTGCCGCTCACTTTCCATAGCATGGGCGGTCATGGCAATGATGGGTACATGACTTAGCGGTGCACCGGCAGCCCGTATCTTCTGTGTCGCGGTATAGCCATCCATTACCGGCATTTGAATATCCATGAAGACAATATCAAACCGTTCAGGGTCATGTTCTGAGCGGATTCGCTGCAGTGCCTGCAGCCCATTATTAACAATCTCAACCTCAAGTCCGGCATCGACCAACAGCTCGGCGGCTACCTGCTGGTTGATCTCGTTATCCTCAACCAACAGTGCCCTGGCACCACGGATTGCAGACAGGCCCGCCGTCTCCTCAGCTGGCATCATGGTATCCTCCCCACTGGTTGATGTCTCCCCAGTAAGTACCGCTTTCACTTTACTGTGCAGTAAGCTCTGTTCAACAGGCTTGACCAAATATCCATCGAGGCCTGTTTCCTCCGCTTTTTTGATAATCTCTTCACGCCCGTATGAAGTGATCATGATAATTTTTGGTGTAGGGCTGATTACTGTATTCAGTTTGATAAGCTTTGAGGACTCAATACCGTCCATCCCTTCCATTTTCCAGTCCATAAGAACCAGTTGATAGGGACGATTCACCCGTACGGCATGCTCAAGCTCTGCTACAGCCTCTTCTCCCGATGCCACCTGGGATATTGCAAGTTTCATGGTATCAAGGTGATCCGCTAAAATCTCTCTTGCCACCGCATTATCATCGACCACCAATACCTTCATACCGGCAATTTTACCGTTGGTTTCATCTACTGGCACAATACCAGATTCGCGCTGATCCAGCGCAATACTGACAATAAAGGAGAACGTGCTGCCCTTGCCGGGCGCACTCTCAACAGCCATGGTGCCGCCCATCAGCTCAATGATATTTTTGCAAATCGCCAAACCTAATCCGGTTCCTCCATACTTACGGGTGGTTGAGCTGTCGGCCTGGGAAAATGACTGAAATAACCTTGCTATCTGTCCTTCAGTGAGGCCAATTCCCGTATCAATCACTGAAAAGCACAATTTTTCAAGTTCCTTATCATTGCAGTCAAGGGCTTCAATCTTAATCAGCACATGACCTGTTTCAGTAAATTTTATGGCGTTGGTCGAAAGGTTCAGAAGCACTTGGCCCAACCTCAGCGGATCCCCTATAAGCTGACTGGTGACCCCCCTGGAGACGTGGAAGATCAATTCAATACCACGCTCTTCCGCCTTCATGGCCACCATAGAGCGAAGGTTGTCGAGAATGTCTTCCAACCGAAAGGGGATACTCTCCATATGGAGTTTGCCAGCCTCCATCTTGGAAAAATCGAGGATGTCATTAATAATACCCAGAAGTGCCTTGGAGGAAAATTCAATCTTGCGCAAATAATCTCGCAATCTGGGGGTCAGGTCGAGCTTCAGAGCCAGATAGCTGAGGCCGATGATGGCATTCATTGGCGAGCGAATCTCATGACTCATATTGGCCAGAAATTCACTCTTCATCAGCGTAGACGATTCAGCTACAGCCCGTGCCTCCTCCAGCTCTTTGTTGGTTTGAAACAACTGTGTGGTACGTTCAGTAACCCGTTTTTCCAGACTCTGATTCAGTTCAGCCAGCTCAAGTGACATTTTATTGAAGGCAGTGGCCATAATGCCTATCTCATCTTTGGTATGTAGTTCAACCTGTTCTCCGATAGCTCCTGCCTGAATCTTCCTGATGGTTTTTGAAAGAACATATACTGGCTTAAGGACCATCCTGGAGAGCAGCAGGTTGAGCAGGACAAACATCGCAAGCAAGATGGTTGCCAGCATTACCAGGCTGATCATCTTGGAGGTTTGGGCCTCTTTTTCCACCCGGCTTAAATTATAATCGACCTCAATATAGCCGATACTTTCCCCAATGACCTGTATACTGCTGGCCAGAGTGAGTATTGGTTTTCCTGCCTGAGTGTGATGAATGAATATGGGCTTGGCTGTCAATTGGAGCCGTTGATTGTGATCAGGCTCCGGGCCTGGTGTACCGTTACTTTGCTGTAATATCGTGCCATCGGCCAGATAGACACGAATCGCCACAATTCCTTGCACCTTAAGCAATTGGGCAATAGTAATTTTGATCGCATCTTTCTGTCGTCCGAAAATCTCGTCAGCAAACTCTGCTTGTCGCTGGGTGACGATATTTTCTAAATTCATTTCTACCTGCTCAATGACAGTTTGTTGTCGCTGCCGTTCAAAGGGAAATAGAATTGCGATATAAATCAGCGTAATAATGACAAACGTCAGCAGAATAGCGAGATTGATTTTAGCTCGAAGTTTCATAAGTACAGCGCATTACCGGCATCGGATTGCAAGCAAAATAAGTTTTCACAAGAATGAGTCTGCACAGGAGCCATTTTCAAAATTCATGGTCTGCGATTGGCTTGCCCAGTTCGGCCCATTTTCAAGCGTGTGTTCTAGCCATGGAATTCCTATGTATCTCATTCCAATGTGAAAATAGTTTCGATCAGGAGGCTGTCCGAGAATAGGAGCCGTCGCGAGGG
>CAZTLH010000125.1:0-7796 GCA_964614335.1 uncultured Gammaproteobacteria bacterium | reverse complement strand
TGTCAAGTTTTTTTTGTTATTATCTGGTATTTTTTCAAAAGAATTGTTTCCCTGTAACTTATAGCGGATACGTAATTTGCTATAATGAAAGCATCGAAACAGAGTTGAAAGAACAGGTTCAGGCTGCAAAACTTGAGTTGGAAGTAAAGTCTATGCCAAGGTGGTATTTCTAATGATTCGATATACACAGGGAAACTTACTGGAAGCTGATGTTGAAGCGTTGGTAAATACGGTCAACACAGTTGGTGTGATGGGCAAGGGCATCGCGCTGATGTTCAAGGATCGGTTCCCGCACAATATGACGCTATACGCCGCGGCCTGCAAAGCCAAACAGGTACAAACAGGGGAAATGTTTGTCACTGAAGTTTCAGAAATCGCTGGGCCGCACTGGATTATCAACTTTCCAACCAAACAACATTGGCGTGCTAAATCGAAAATAGAATGGATTGTCGATGGCTTGGCGGATTTGCGCCGGTTTCTATTGGATAACCAGATTGCCTCTGTCGCAATCCCCCCGCTTGGTGCAGGTAATGGGGGGTTGAACTGGCCTGAAGTGCGTCAACAAATTGAATCGGTACTCGGAGATATTGAAGGCGTAGAAGTACTGGTGTTTGAGCCGACGCGGCAATATCAGAATGTGGCCAAGCGCACAGGCGTGCAAAAGCTGACACCGGCACGCGCCTTGATTGCAGAACTGGCACGGCGCTATTGGGTGCTCGGCATGGAGTGCAGCTTACTTGAAATACAAAAGCTGGCGTGGTTTCTGGAAAGATCGATTGAGCAGACCGCATCTGATAATCCGCTAAAGTTGGCCTTTAAAGCCAATCAATATGGCCCCTATGCCGACAGATTGAGGCATTTACTGGAAGCTCTGGATGGCAGCTATTTGCGCTGTGAGAAACGCATCGCTGACGCGGGGCCATTGGATACGATCTGGTTTGATAATTCCAAGAACGACAAATTGCAGTGCTATCTCAATAGCACTGAGATGAAACCGTATTCGCATGCTTTGGATCACACTGTAAAACTCATTGATGGATTTGAGCCTCCCTTTGGCATGGAATTGCTTGCAACAACGGACTGGTTAATCACGAAAGAAAACTGTGATCCAAAAACAGAAAACTTAATTGAAGGTATGAAACATTGGACTGGCGGATCTCAATCGGCCAAGCGTAAAGTCAGACTTTTTGACTCCCGATCCATATCCATTGCACTGCAGCGACTTAACCAGGTTGCGACCCATAGTCCATGAAGCCCTACATACATATGAAAACACAATCCAGCATTGCCATTCATGGCCATCGTGGCGCACGTGGTCTGTTTCCTGAAAACACTCTGCCGTCCTTTGCGGCAGCGCTGACCATCGGTGTCGATGCTCTGGAACTCGATATCGGCATCACTGCCGACCAGAAAGTGGTGATTATGCATGACCGATTATTGAATCCGGCGCTGGTCCGGGATACTCGCGGTCAACGTTATGGTGATACCACTACCCGGATTGCCGATCTCAATCTGGCACAGCTGCAATCACTGGACTGCGGTCGTCTCGACCCTGACTGTCCCTACGCCTGTAACTGGCCACACCAGCAGGCGGTTGACGGCACCTGGATGCCTGAATTACGTGAACTGGTAGACCTGGTCAGGGTCGCAGGCAATACCAGGGTATTTTTCAATATTGAAATCAAGACTTCACCTCTGGCACCGTGGGAAACCTGGCCGATGGAGGCCTATATCGACCGTCTGCTGGAGGAAATTTATCGCCTCGACATCGCGACACGCTGCACCCTGCAAAGTTACGACTGGGCCGCCCTGCAACGGGTCCAGCATCTCGCTCCCAGTATTCCCACCGGTTATTTAACCGTCCGTCAACCTTGGTTCAACAGTGTTGATACGGCTCGCAATCAAGCCTCACCCTGGCTCGCCGGTCTGCAGAAAAGTACGGACATCGACCTGCCCGAATGGGTACTACAGGCCGGTGGCAGCTACTGGGCGCCGTATTTTGGTGACATCACCGGGGAACTTGTCACCCAAACGCATGCCAAAGGATTACAGCTGGCAGTTTGGTCAGTCAATCACTCGGCTGACCAGCGGCAGATGATCGAATATGGTGTGGATATGATGATAACCGATTATCCTGACCGCCTACGCCGATTATTTCAAGAATATGACATGGCACTGGCCACACCTACTGCCATCGAGGCACCCCGGGCACGAGCTTGACAATCACGGGTCTGGGTAGCTGACAGACCTCACCAACGGTCTGTTATCCTTGCCCAGACAAATCGTGTTAAGGTAGGAGGGCTGAGCTGAGGGAGGAACGGATGGACCCATTACTGGAAATTGATGATTTACGGGTTGAGTTTGCCATTCATAATGGCAGTCTGCAGGCGGTTCGGGGGGTCAGTTTTGACATTCCACCGGGTCGAACTGTCGCTCTGGTCGGTGAATCCGGGTCTGGAAAATCGGTAACCGCCCAGGCGATCATGGGTCTGCTACCGGATAATGCCAGTATCACCGGTGGCCAGATCCTGTTTAGCAATCCGGGGCACAAAACCCAAAATATCGCCACCCTGCAACAGGACAGCCGGGCTTTTCAAAATATTCGCGGTGGACAGATCTCGATGATTTTTCAGGAACCGATGGTCTCCCTGTCGCCGGTACACACCATCGGCGACCAGGTCAGTGAAGCGTTGTTTCTGCACCGGAAAATTGATAACAAACAAGGTCTGCAACTGACCCGGGATATGCTCGACATGGTCGGTTTCCCGGACCCGGATCGCACCATGAAAACCTATTCCTTCGAACTGTCTGGTGGTATGCGTCAGCGCGCCATGTTGGCCATGGCACTGGTCTGCCGACCTGCGTTATTGATTGCGGATGAACCGACTACGGCACTGGATGTATCGATTCAGGCCCAAATTCTGATGTTGACAAAAAAGCTGCAGACCGAACTCAATATGGCCGTACTGCTGATCACCCATGACCTGGGTGTAGTCGCCAATCTGGCCGACGAAGTGGCGATCATGTATCAGGGCCGAATCCTCGAGCGGGGTACCCTGAAAAACTTGTTTAACGAACCTTCCCACCCCTATCTAAAAGCTTTGTTTGCTGCGGTCCCGCGGCTTGATCTCGGACCTGGGCAACGCCTGCAATCTGTACACCCAATCACTTATGATACCCATGCGCTGAAACAGGATCACCAGCCCTGGCCGGATACCGCAAATGCAATACCCCATCTCCAGGTGGAAGGCTTGTGTAAAACCTTTTATGCCCGTCAACAAGGCTGGTTTCGACGAGCCACCACTGCCAATCCGGCGGTAATCGATGTCAGTTTCGACATTGCCCGCGGTGAGAGTTTTGGTCTGGTCGGCGAAAGTGGCTGCGGCAAAACCACCTTGAGCAAGATGCTCATGCGTGCCATGACCCCGGACCAGGGTACGGTTTTGTACAACGACCGTGGACAGCAAAGGGATATTTTTTCTCTCGATAAACGGGAATTGCTGCGCTTGAGACATTGCGTACAACTGATCTTCCAGGACCCGTTCAGCTCATTGAACCCGCGGATGACGGTGTTCGATTTAATCCGGGAGCCGCTGATCATCCACAAGATTGGTGACAAGGCCTATCATGCAGAAATGGCCAAGTCCCTGATGCGAATGGTTGGTCTCGATCCTCGTTTCCTGCGTCGCTATCCACACAGTTTCTCGGGTGGCCAGCGGCAGCGTATCGGTATTGCCCGGGCCCTGGCACTGAAACCGGAGTTGCTGATTTGTGATGAACCGGTTTCTGCGCTGGATGTCTCAATACAGGCACAAATTCTTAATCTGCTCAAAGACCTGCAGCAAGAACTCGGTTTAAGCTATCTGTTTATCTCTCACAATCTCGCTGTCATCCATTATGTGGCACAACGTATCGCCGTGATGTGCAAAGGCCGTCTGGTGGAAATCGCCAGTCGAGAGCAATTATTCGCCAAGCCAATACATCCTTATACCCAGGCTTTGCTCACCGCAGTCCCGGTCCCCAATCTCGAGCAACCCCTGGACTTTAACCGCATCATGGATGGCCGCTCGTCAAAACCCGAGGCCTGGCCTACGCCTTTTACTGTCAGCCCCGAACAAACAACGGCATTGCAGGAGGTTGAACCGGGGCACTGGGTACGCCAGGTCATCGAGACCACCCCACAAAGGGCGATGGCATGAAGTCCCGCTGGCTTGCCGGTCTGCTGTTGCTGGGCTGCAGTCAGCTCGTCGCCGCACAGACCAGTTATCTTGAACCACCGATACTACAGGCCCGGGTCAATGCCGGCAAACTACCGCCAATCGCACAACGCCTTCCCCAACAGCCGCGACTAATTGCGTTACAGGGCAACGGCAAGCAAGCCGGTCGTTATGGCGGCACACTGCGCTTGCTGATGGGTAAATCCAAGGATATCCGCCGACTTGTAATCTATGGTTACGCCCGCTTGCTGACCATGGAAGAAAACTTTGAGCTGGCTCCGGACATCATCCAAAGTATTGAGATCAAGAACAATAAAACATTCATCTTCCACCTCCGACCCGGTCTGCGCTGGTCTGATGGTGTGCCATTCACCAGTGAGGCTTTCCGCTATTTCTGGGAAGATGTCGCCAATAACAAAATGCTGTATCCATTTGGTCCGCCCAGGGTCCTGAAGATCGACGGTGAATACCCCGGTGTGACCTTTCCGGACCTCTACACCGTGCGCTATCACTGGAATCACCCCAACCCCTATTTTCTGCCGGCACTGGCCGCAGCCAGACCGTTGTTTATCTATCGTCCCGGGCACTACCTGAAGCAGTTTCACCCCCGTTATGCCGATGCTGTGGAACTGGCGGCCAAAGTCAAGGCTGCCGGCACCCGTAACTGGGCCGGGTTACACCATCGCAAGGACCGGATGTACAAATTCAGCAATCCGGATCTGCCGACCCTGCAACCCTGGGTCAATACTACCCATCCTCCATCAGATTATTATGTTTTTGTCCGTAATCCCTATTTTTATCATGTTGACAGCAATCACCGGCAACTGCCGTATATCGACCGGGTCACCATCAGTATCAGCAGTCCCTCATTGACACCGACCAAAACCGGGGCCGGTGATTCGGATCTACAGGCCCGTTATATCCGTCTGGATAATTACACCTTTTTAAAAGCAGCCGAAAAACGCAATCACTTCAACGTCCGGTTGTGGCGCAAGGCCCTCGGTGCACAGGTTGCGATCCTGCCCAACATGAGCAGTTCTGATCCGGTCTGGAGAAGCCTGGTCCGTGATGTTCGTTTTCGCCGGGCTCTGTCACTGGCCATCAACCGTCACGAAATCAACCAGGTCATTTATTTCGGTCTGGCCCAGGAATCAGCCAATACGGTATTGCCACAGTCCCCATTGTACAAACCGGAATACCAGCATGCCTACACCCGGTTTGATCTCAAACGGGCCAATCAACTGCTCGATGCCATGGGTTTGACCCGGCGAGATGATCGGGGTATTCGACTGATGCCTGATGGCCGGCCACTGGAAATCATCCTGCAAACCGCAGGCGAGAGCACCGAGGAAACCGATGTTCTGGAACTGGTGACTGACAGCTGGCTGAAAATCGGTATCAAACTCTTTACCAAACCTTCACAACGCCAGGTCTTCAGGGAACGAATTTTCTCCGGCAATGCCATGATGTCCGTCTGGTCCGGTCTCGATAACGCACTGCCCAATGCCGACACCAGCCCTGAGGAACTGGCACCGACTGCGCAGAATCAACTGCAATGGCCAAAATGGGGCCAATACTACGAAACCGGTGGCAAGGCAGGGGAAAAGGTTGATCTACCAGCTGTCGCAAAGTTGCAACAATTGAATCAGCAATGGCGTCAGGCGACGACCCGCGCCGAACAAAAAAAGATCTGGCAAAAAATGCTCACGATCCATGCCGATCAGGTATTCACCATCGGTGTCGTTCGTGGTGTGCCACAACCGGTCGTAGTCAATCGAGATTTGAGGAATGTTCCCGTGGAAGGTCTGTTCAGCTGGGCACCGGGCGCCTATTTTGGGCTGTATAAACCGGATACCTTCTGGTTTGACCGACCAAAGATTGATAACACTGGAGCAGGTGGATGATGTTTATCAACCTCATTACGAAGCCAGCACACAAAATCATGACGACCGCTTTATACGGCGTCAATCCCGGTACTGCACAGCAAACTCCCCGGGTAGATTTCGACAGCCGTAGAGCAGGATTACCATGTCACACTACCCTGCAAAATAGTCAAGAATTCCCCGCCTCAACTCTCTGCAGAACACATTATTCGATCATTTCAAATAACTTTTCCGAAGTTATCAAAGCCACTTGTTTTCATACCCGGAGTTGCTGATGCTGCACTATATTATCAAACGTGTGCTGCTGATGATCCCCACCCTACTGGTGATCAGCATGGTCACCTTTGCCATTATTCAGGCCCCACCGGGTGATTATCTGGAAAGCTATATTGCCGAACTCGAATCCCAGGGTGAGTCGGTGGACAAGGACAAAATTGTCTTTCTGCGCCAGCAATACGGTCTCGACAAACCCATTACCCAGCAATATATACACTGGTTAGGGGGGATGCTGCACGGGGATTTCGGTTATTCGTTTGAATTTGACATGCCGGTGTCCAAAGTCGTTGGTGACCGTATGCAACTGACTGTCCTGGTCTCGATCGCGACCATATTTTTCACTTGGCTGATCGCCTTTCCGATCGGGATTTATTCGGCGACGCACCAATACAGCTGGGGGGATTATGGCCTGACCTTTCTCGGCTTTCTCGGTTTGGCGACCCCGAATTTCCTGCTGGCACTGGTGATGCTGTATTTTGCCAATGTCTATTTTGGCACTTCGATCGGTGGTCTGATGGAAGCACAATACATCGGTCAACCCTGGAGTTGGGGCAAGCTCAGTTCTGTACTCCAGCACCTGTGGATCCCCATTATCGTCATTGGCACGTCCGGTACCGCCGGTATGATCCGCCGTTTGCGTGCCAATCTTCTCGACGAACTGCAAAAGCAATATGTCATTACCGCCCGCGCCAAAGGCCTGCCACGGGCCAAGTTAATCCTCAAATACCCGTTGCGTCTGGCGCTGAATTTTTTTATTGCCGACATTGGCGCCGTACTGCCGAGTATTATCTCCGGTGCCGAAATCACCGCCGTGGTGCTGTCATTGCCGACCACCGGGCCGATGATGCTCAATGCCCTGCAGAGTCAGGACATGTATCTGGCTGGCTCCTTCCTGATGTTTTTATCGACCCTGACTGTGGTCGGAGTACTGGTATCCGATCTGGCCTTGACCCTGCTTGACCCGCGGATCCGGCTGCAGGGAGGGCATCAGCGATGAGTCGTCAACTGCAGCATTTCGTCACCGATGAACCGTTCGATCCGGGTGAGATCGAAAAAATGGATGCCAGCCAGGAGCGTTATTTTCTCGCTTCACAGTGGCAACTGATGTGGTGGAAACTCAAACGACACAAAGTCGCGGTCATCTCGGCAGCCATTCTGATGCTGTTTTATGGTTCGACGTTGGTCAGTGAGTTTCTCGCTCCCTACAACCTGCATAGCCGGCATACCGATTTTATCTACGCCCCGCCACAACCGCTGCATCTGTTTCACGAAGGCCAGTTCGTCGGCCCCTTCGTCTATGGCTGGGACTATCATCTCAATATGCAAAACCTGAAACGCGAATACAGCACCAATCATCGGGCTGTGCAGCCACTGCGTTTTTTCTGTCGTGGCGATCCGTATACATTCTGGGGTCTGGTCG
>CAZTLH010000124.1:0-7827 GCA_964614335.1 uncultured Gammaproteobacteria bacterium | reverse complement strand
AAATCAGGGGGGAATCTGGCCAAAGCCCGCTTTTCCACAGTAGGCTCTCTATTCTTGGACAGCCTCCTAGATCACGACTTCGTCAATTTGTAGCCACTCACTCTTGGAAAAATAATTATGTACGCGATGTTATTGCGCTTTACCAGATTTGCCGGTTTATTGCCACTGGTTTTTATCACTGTCGTTCAGGCCCAGACACCGACCTTGCAGGACAACGCCAGCACTGCGCCGGACAAGGCGGCCCAGGCCGTCAGCGAGTTGGAACAATTGCTCGGTGGTGGCGGGAGTGCCAACCAGGAGTTTCTGGATCCGGACCAGGCCTTTAAACTGGATCTGACTGCAGTTGATCCCTCCAGGTTGCAGGCGGCCTTCAAGGTCGCAAAAGGCTATTATCTGTACCAGAATAAAATCAAGTTCACTTCCATGACCCCGGTGGTGCAGATCCAGGATCTGCAATTTCCAAAGGCGGATGAAAAAAATGACCCCTATTTTGGCAAAATGCTGGTTTATCATCAGCCGTTCTCGGTTCAAATGCCATTGCGCCGGGCCAACCCGGATGCCACAAAACTGACGGTACTGGCCGAGTACCAAGGTTGTGCTGAAGACGGGATCTGTTACCCACCAATACACAAGAAGATTACGCTGAATCTGGCGTCGTTGCTGGTTCCACCGGTCCAGGCAGCCCATTCTACAGTTACGCCTGCTGCTGTTGTGCCTGCGGTGGACAATGCTGAATCAGGTCTTTCGGGTACAGGGAATAAAGCATCATCGTATGGTTTCTGGGGCTTTATGCTGGCAGCCTTTGGTGTCGGCATTTTGCTGACCTTTACCCCCTGTGTGTTGCCGCTGATACCAATTTTGTCGAGTATTATCGCCGGTCAGGGTGCCAGTATTACCCGTCTTCGTGGTGGCTTGCTGGCCTTGGCTTATGTTCTGGGGACTGCCGTCACCTACGCCATCGTGGGCGCAGTTGCCGGCGCGACCGGTGAACAACTGCAGGCCTATATGCAAAATATCTGGACCCTGGGGTTCATCGCCTTGCTGTTTGTCCTGATGGCAATGTCCATGTTCGGTCTCTTTACTATCCAGCTGCCAGGTTGGCTGCAATCACGATTAACGGCCCGAACGGCAGCCCTGCAAGGGGGCACCTATGGCGTGGTTTTTGTGCTCGGTTTGATTTCGGCACTGATAGTCGGTGCCTGTGTCTCGCCGGCCCTGATTTCACTGCTCAGTGTTGCCATCGTTCGTGGTGACCCCTGGTTTGGTGCCGAGTTGATGTTTGTAATGGCCATGGGTATGGGGGTGTTTCTGGTGGCCCTGGGATTCGGCGCCGGTGCCTTGCTGCCCCGGGCAGGTGCCTGGATGGACCAGATCAAGTATGTCTTTGGTGTACTGATGCTGGCTGTGGCGATTTATCTGTTGCGGGTTATTCCCGAAGTTCCGGTGATGTTGCTGTGGGCCGCATTATTGATCGTGGTCGGTGTTTATCTGGGTGCGACTCAGGCCTTGCCGGAAGGGGTCAGTGGCTGGCGGTGGTTGTGGAAAGGTCTTGGTACCATCCTGCTGTTGTGGGGTGCACTGGCGCTGGTTGGCCAGTTTACCGGCAGTCGGGATATTATGGATCCATTGCCGGCACAATCGGTTTCCCTGTCTGCGACCCCGACTGCGTCTGAACCGCTGGCCGCACGAAGTGAAACGTCACTGTTTCATCGGGTTGCCAATATTGCGGATCTGGACCAGCAGATTGCCCTTGCCGGCAAAGCCGGGAAATATGTCTTTCTGGATTATTATGCGGACTGGTGCACCGATTGTTTGCGGATGGATAAAAATACCTTTCATGAAGCCCGGGTTCAGGCCTTGATGAAGAAGAAATTTGTCATGTTGCAGGTGGATGTTACCGATCCCTACAGTACGGATGGCAAAGAGCTGAAACGCCGATACGGTGTGTTTGGACCACCGGCGATGCTGTTCTTTGCTCCAAACGGCAAGGAAGTCCCGGGCCAGCGTCTTTATGGCTATCGTGGTCCGGATGAATTTATCGCTATCCTGAACAAGGTTCTGGCCGCCGGCTGATTCCCGCTGTTAGCCTGATCCGCATCTCCAACACTGGAAATCAGCTCCCGGATCACCGATACTGTGCCACCTGATTGAACAGCCCGGCAGAGTCATGGACGTATCCCATATTTTCGAATCCCTCAATGATGCTCAGCGTCAGGCAGTATCCAGTGGTCCTGGTGCGATGCTGGTCCTGGCCGGGGCAGGCAGTGGCAAGACCCGGGTATTGACCCAGCGTGTCGCCTGGCTGGTCGAGGCCATGCAGGTGTCGCCGTTGTCCCTGCTGGCGGTGACCTTTACCAACAAGGCGGCCCATGAGATGCAGGGCCGGATCGAGGAGCTTTTGGGTTATCCGGTTCGTGGCATGTGGATGGGTACATTTCACGGTCTGTGCCATCGTCTGTTGCGTTCCCACTATGCAGAAGCAGGATTACCCGAACGGTTTGAGATTATCGATACCGATGATCAGCTCAGACTGGTCAAACGGTGTCTGCGGGAACTGGGTCTGGATGAGAACTTCTGGCAACCCCGCCAGGTATTGTGGCAGATCAATGGCCACAAGGAAGAAGGACGCAGATCGGCAAATCTGGAAGGACTGCTGGATCAACGCCAGCAACATATCATCGGTATTTATCAGCATTATGAAGCGCTTTGTCAGCGTCTTGGCCTGGTGGACTTTGCCGAACTATTGCTGCGCAGCCTCGAATTGTTACGTAATAATGAAGCCATCGGTGAACATTACCAGCAGCAGTTTCAGCACCTGTTGGTGGATGAGTTCCAGGATACCAATGGTGTTCAATACGAATGGTTGAAACTATTGGCCAGAGGCCATGGCAATATCATGGCCGTGGGTGATGATGATCAGTCGATTTATGGCTGGCGTGGTGCCAAGGTGGAAAACATGCAACTGTTTCAGCGTGATTTTGCCCCTGTAGAGGTGGTCAAACTGGAGCAGAATTACCGATCTACCGCTGCCATTCTGCGGGCTGCCAATACGGTGATTGCTCATAACGAAGATCGTCTGGGCAAATCGCTCTGGACGGCCGGTGCCGAAGGGGAGGCCGTGCAATTGTATACGGCCTACAATGAAACCGATGAAGCCCGTTTTGTTGCGGCGAGGGTGATGGACTGGCAGAACCAGGGTGGGCGGCGTGACGAGGTCGCGATCTTGTATCGCTCCAATGCCCAGTCGCGGGTGTTCGAGGGGATTTTTGTAGAACAGGCTGTGCCGTATCGGGTTTATGGTGGTCTTCGATTTTTCGAACGGGCTGAAATTCGTGATGCCTTGGCGTATCTGCGGCTGCTCGACCGGCGTGAAGCAGATACCGGGTTTGAACGGGTGGTGAATCTACCGCCACGCGGTATCGGCGAGCGGACGGTGGAGTGTATCCGTGCTCGTGCCCAGCAGCAAAGCTGCAGTCTGTGGCAAGCGGCCGGCGAATTGGTGAACGAACAACAGCCAACGGCGCGCGGCGCCAATGCTGTGGCGGCATTTATCCAGCTGATGGACGACATGGTTGCCCGTTGTGCCGGAAAGACGTTACCCGTGCAAGTGGAAACCATGCTTGCACACAGCGGCCTGCTTGAGCATTTCGGTAAGCAAAATAATGAAAAAGCCGAAATGCGGGTCGAAAATCTCAAGGAACTGATCTCTGCCGCCCGCCAGTTCAGTCACAACGATGAAGAGGCTGAAGAAGGTTCAGACCTGGGCCGGTTTCTCGATCATGCGGCGCTGGAGGCCGGCGAAGGGCAGGCCGAGAAGTGGGAAGACTGTGTGCAGTTGATGAGTCTGCATGCTGCCAAGGGGCTGGAGTTTCCGCTGGTATTTCTGACTGGTCTTGAGGAGGGCTTGTTTCCACACCAGCGCTCTATCGATGAAACCGGGCGCCTGGAGGAAGAGCGGCGTCTTTGTTATGTCGGTATGACCCGGGCCAAACAGCAACTGGTGTTGACCCATGCCCAGGTCAGGCATTTGTACGGCCGGGAGAACTATTCCCGACAATCCCGTTTTATCAAGGAAATCCCGACCGAGTTGTTGCAGGAAGTTCGGCTTGGAGGGCGTCGCAAGAAAACCGGTCAAACGACGGTTGTCAAAAAATCACCTGCTGCAGTCGCTGTAAATGGTATGGCGTTAGGTAGTCGGGTGCGACATCAGAAGTTTGGAGATGGCATGGTGCTCAATATCGAGGGCAAGGGTGAATATGCCCGGGTCCAGGTCAATTTTGAAGCGGTTGGTGAAAAATGGCTGGTGCTGGCTTATGCCAATCTGGTGTCATTATGAGGCCTGGCAGGGCACTACCCACGTCTTAAACTGGTTGGCCAGCCGTGACGGCAACCCAGGGTTATCAGGGCTTCTCCATTCATTGACGGGTTCATGCCAATAAGCCTTTTGGAGCAACGACTGAATCGGATCATATCGCATCAATCGAAACCAATATTCGTAGAAATGCTGACAATCGACATGTTAAACAGACGCGTTGATCCGTGATCGGTGTACTTGTTGTTGAACTGTCAGCTTCAGCAGGTAGTGCAATGTTCATGGGAGAGGACGAGTAGATGGACTTGAAAATGTTTTTGACGGTATTTGCTGCCGTGTTTGTGGCCGAGCTTGGGGACAAGACCCAGATTGCCACCTTGTTATTTGCGGCCGATGGCAGCGTCAGCAAACTGACAGTATTTGTGGCGGCCTCACTGGCGTTGATCATGACCTCGGCGATCGGGGTGCTGGCCGGTGGTTTCCTGGCAGCCCATATGCAGGTACGAACCCTCAATCTCCTGGCTGGAAGTGGTTTTGTGGTCATCGGCTTGTGGACACTTTTAAAAGCCTGACAAGGCACATTGAAAAGATATAAACTTTTAGTGATATAAATATTCTTTTATGTTACGATTCGCTCTCGCAAAGACGACCGGTGGTTGTGGTCGTCGTTTTGATACAGGCGATTATTTTATTGATTATCCCGGTCTTCAGATTGCGGGAGACCCCAGCCATGAGAACACCCTATGTCCAACGATTATATCTTTACTTCTGAATCCGTATCTGAAGGCCATCCGGACAAGATGGCCGATCAGATCTCCGATGCCATCCTCGATGATCTACTGGTCCAGGACAAACATTCACGGGTGGCTTGTGAAACCCTGATTAATACCGGCATGGTGGTCATTTCTGGAGAAATCACTACCAATGGTTATGCAGATTGCCCGCAAATCGTACGTGATACGGTCAACGAAATTGGTTATAACTCCTCGGAAATGGGCTTTGATGCCAACAGCTGTGCGGTGTTGGTGTCACTGGACAAACAATCGATAGATATTGCCCAGGGTGTCAATGAAGGTCAGGGTCTGGATCTCGATCAGGGCGCTGGTGACCAGGGTCTGATGTTTGGCTATGCCTGTAATGAAACCGCGACACTGATGCCATTTCCGATTCACTATGCCCATGAGCTGGTCAAGCAACAATCGAAGGTGCGCAAGAGTGGTATATTGCCATGGTTGCGACCTGATGCCAAAAGCCAGGTCAGTGTCCGCTATGAAAATCATCGGCCGGTGGCGATTGATACGGTGGTGTTATCCACCCAACATGAGGACAGTGTCAGTCATGAGGATCTGAGTGAGGCGGTCATCGAAGAAATCATCAAGCCCATCCTGCCGGCCAATATGATCACCGGACAAACCCGCTACCTGGTGAACCCGACTGGACGATTTGTCATCGGTGGACCCGTTGGCGACTGTGGTTTGACCGGACGCAAGATCATCGTCGATACCTACGGCGGCATGGCCCGACACGGTGGTGGTGCTTTCTCCGGCAAGGATCCATCCAAGGTTGATCGTTCCGCCGCCTATGCCGTACGGTATGTGGCGAAGAATATTGTCGCCGCCGGTCTGGCAGAGCGTTGTGAAGTGCAGGTGGCCTATGCCATTGGCGTGGCACGTCCGGTGTCGGTGATGGTGGATTCTTTCAACACCGGAAAAATTGATGATAGCCGGATCGCCGAGCTGGTGGCCGAACATTTTGACTTGCGTCCACGTGGCATTATTCAGTCGCTGGATTTGCTGCGACCGATTTATCGAAAAACGGCCGCCTATGGCCACTTCGGTCGTACCGAAGCCGAATTCACCTGGGAAGCGACCGACAAGGCTGACCTGTTGCGGGATGCTGCCGGGCTCTAGCTCACATCGTTACTCAATCTCTCTACGACCCGACTGAACGTGGCTTTTTTGTCTCGCGGTATGTCGGGTCATTTCTTCAGGAACAAATAATGACCTCAGTAAATGAAACCGAACACTGCGTAGTGGCAGACATCAGCCTGGCCTCGTGGGGGCATAAGGAAATTGCCATAGCAGAAACCGAAATGCCAGGCCTCATGGCCCTGCAGGCTCGCTATGGCGAGACCAAACCGCTGGCCGGTTGCAAGATCGCAGGTTCTCTGCACATGACCATTCAAACCGCGGTGCTGATTGAAACGCTGGTCAAGCTGGGTGCCCGGGTGCGTTGGGCTTCATGCAATATTTTTTCGACCCAGGATCATGCCGCCGCTGCAATTGCTGATCAGGGTATCCCGGTATTTGCTGTCAAGGGTGAAACCCTGGATGAATACTGGGAATATACCCACCGAATCCTGGATTGGGGTGATGACGAAAAACCCGACACCATTCTCGACGATGGTGGCGATGCTACACTGCTGGTAACTCTCGGGGCCCGCGCGGAACAAGATCCTTCGGTACTCGACAACCCCAGTTGTGAAGAAGAGATTGCCTTGTTTTCTGCCATCAAAAGTCGTCTGAACAGTCGTCCGGGCTGGTATCGTGAACGCCTCGAGAGTATCCAGGGCGTAACCGAAGAGACCACCACCGGTGTGCATCGTCTGTACCAAATGCAGGAGCAGGGCGAATTGCCCTTCCCGGCCATCAATGTTAATGATTCAGTCACTAAGTCGAAATTTGACAACCTCTATGGTTGCCGCGAATCCCTGGTGGATGGCATCAAACGGGCGACCGATGTGATGGTGGCCGGCAAGATTGCACTGATTTGTGGTTACGGAGATGTCGGCAAGGGTTGCGCGCAGAGTCTGCGTGGGCTCGGTGCTACCGTGATGGTCACGGAAATTGATCCTATCTGTGCTCTGCAAGCTGCGATGGAAGGTTTTCGTGTCGTTACCATTGAAGAAGCTGCACCGCTGGCGGATATTTTCGTCACCGCAACCGGTAACTATCATGTGATTGGCGGTGACAACATGCGGGCCATGAAAGACCAGGCGATTGTTTGTAATATTGGTCACTTCGACAGTGAAATCGATATCGCAAGCCTGACCGACTGCACCTGGGAAAATATCAAACCACAGGTTGATCACATTATCTTCCCCGATGGCAAGCGGATCATCCTGCTGGCAGAAGGCCGTCTGGTGAATCTCGGTTGTGCCACCGGCCATCCCAGTTTCGTCATGTCCAATTCCTTCACCAACCAGGTCCTGGCACAAATGGAGCTGTGGGAGAATGACGGGCAGTACGTGAATAAGGTTTACACATTACCGAAGAAACTCGATGAAGAGGTTGCCCGCTTGCATCTGGCCCGGATTGGTGCACATTTGACCGAACTGTCGAAAAAGCAGGCCGACTATATCGGTGTGCCGACTGAAGGTCCGTACAAGCCTGATCATTACCGTTATTAAGAAATCAGGGCTTGACTCAGGCGGGCGAGTGCCGTTTAATCTCGCCCTTGTTGGCCAGGTAGCTCAGTCGGTAGAGCAGGGGACTGAAAATCCCCGTGTCGGCAGT